>CAIKYN010000417.1 GCA_903831635.1 uncultured Spartobacteria bacterium | reverse complement strand
TTGTCCTTGCCGAGGCGCGTGAACGTGTCGACCGCAACCCCACCGATCTCCTTGCCCATTTTGATCTGGGTGTGGCGCTCATGGATTCAGGCGAACCGCAGGATGCGATCGGTCACTTCCAGAGGGCCAGGAGCAACCCCAGTGTCCGTCTCAAGGCCATGGGTAAGCTTGGCCAGTGCTATGTCGCACGCAACATGAACGACCTGGCGGCCAAGACCTTCTCTGATGCCGTGACCGAACTCACCGCCATGGATTCTGTTAAGAAAGACCTCCTCTATAATCTCGGCACCGTCTACCTGAGCATGGATAAGAAGACCGAAGCCCTCGAGTGCTTCAAGCAGATCTACGAGGTGGATTATGGTTATCGGGATGTGGCGCAGCTCGTCGAATCCTCCTACGGACAAGGTTAAGGCTTGGGATTTCCGCGCCCCGCGGCGTTCTGCTGCGCTCGCAGTATAAGATATACAGCGTCGCTTGCAGGCTTGGCGGTGCATCGAAACTTCCAAGCCTTGAGCTCGGGGGTGCATCGGTTTTTGAGCCTTAGATTCTGAGACGATTTTAGAGTCGGCGATAGTTCACAAAAACAAACTCCACATGGAGTTGCTTAAAAACGATCGTTTTTGTGATGGAGGGAAGAGGAGACCTGTTGAGATTCCCAAAGTTGTAAGATCCGCTATTTTGCTGTTTCTCTATGACTATGGTGGATCACCAAGTGATGAAGTTTTTTTTCCAGCTCTTCTTTGGAGTGAGTGTGGTCTTCATCCTTTTCATGGTGAGCTTTGCCATAAAGTTTTATATCAGAGCTATTGATCTGGTGAGGCAGTTATCATCAATAGCAAAGGAAGAAAATGGGGATTGGAAATTTTACAATAGTATCACCCAAATCAACAAATTCGCATTCTTTCCAGACACCCTGCTTAATCAAAGGGACACTCAAAAAATGAGGGATGCTAAATTGCTGCTAATCCAACACAGCAAGCACAACAGAAGAAGATTGATTTTTGCTCTTATCGGTTACGGAGTCTTCTGGAGCGGTTATATGGTATGGATTGTATTTTTGGTCTTTACCCATCAATCCCTCTGAGGCAATCCAAGAAGGGATTGGAATGGTTCAGAAAGATCCTGATTTGCCCAAATCCAGAGGCTGGATACTTGCCAAAACTTGACAATAGAATTCGGATTTCCTCTCTGTAACGCCTACTTTTGGCATATTTTGGAGATCCAAATACCGATACGCAAACGCCTTTATAAGAGTTGTTTAAGTGTATTTTTGCTGATTCCGACTGTGGTTTAGAAACCCCCTGCGTCTCTGCGTTTGACGGTACTTGCCTCCCGGCAAGCTGTACCGCCCTTCGGGCTGCGGCTACGCCGCAGTCTTCCGCGTCTGCGCCCGCAGACTTGGTTTCGCGCGAGAATTTCCCTTTAAATCTTTCCTGCGGTGATCAGTTCCTTTGCCTTATCGAGGGCGGCCTGAAGTCCAGAGGCATCGCGGCCTCCGCCGCGGGCTCCGTCGGGTTTGCCGCCGCCTTTGCCCCCGACAAGCGGGGCCACTGCACCGATCAGTTTGCCTGCTGGAAGACTTGCCTGATGGGCTTTACCCACGGTGGCAACAAGCGAGACCGCGCCGTCGGCGGCCCCTGCCAGGAAGATCACTCCATCGAAGGAGGTCTTGAGGGCGTCTGCGATCGATTGGAGTTCGTTGCCGTCGGCTCCGGGGACCTCCTCGACGATCGAGGGAATAGGAGCGGTCACGACCTTCGCCAAGAGATCCTTCGCGAGGCCCGCGGCGGCTTTTTGGCGGAGGGCGGTGAGTTCCTTCTCAAGTTCCTTCTGACGGACCAGGGTCGCCTCGAGCTTCTTTTCCACTTCGGCAAGAGGGGATCCCAAGCGTGACGCCATGGCCTGAAGGCGCTCGGTATCACTCTTGGAGGCAACACGGGCCTCATGACCTGCAACGGCCTCGATGCGACGCGTTCCTGCCGCCACAGCGGCTTCGCTCACAATGCGGAAGAGGCCGATCTCGCCGGTTCCACGGACATGAGTTCCGCCGCAGAGTTCCATGGAATAGCCGTCGAGGGAGTTGGGTGTCCCGCCGATCTGAACGACACGGACGAGATCTCCATACTTGTCGCCAAAGAATTGCAGGATACCTGGTCGTCCCTTCACCTCGGCAAAAGGCATCTCCTGCCAACTAACGGTCGCATTCTCGAGGATACGCTCG
>CAIKYN010000416.1 GCA_903831635.1 uncultured Spartobacteria bacterium | reverse complement strand
GTCTTCTGGGCGAAGGCAGCATCGGCGAACTCAGGAACCATCTTGTCCTTCGGGAAGTAACCGAGATCTCCGCCACGCTGTGCGGCACCAGGCTCCTCGGAAAGTTCCGAGGCAAGCTTGCCGAAATCCTCGCCCTTGTTGGCACGGACGATCGCAGCCTTTGCCTTCTTCTCAGCGGTCTTGAGCTGTTCGGGTGTTGCGTCAGGAGGAGTACGGAAGAGGATGTGGCTGGCCTTCACGAGATCCGGGTTGGCGAACTCCTTGGTGTTGGCATCGTAGAACTTCTTAGCATCATCCGGAGTCACCGCGTCCTTACCGGCGACCTGTGCCTGCATCCACTTGGACTGGCGGATCGACTTGGTCAGGTTGGCCACGAACTGATCCATGGTGAGACCTGACTTCTTCATTTCAGCCTGGAAGACTTCCTCCGAGGGGAACTGGCTCTTGATCTTGGCAAGCTGGGCATCGATTTCGGTCTGGTCGACCTTAACGGCGGCGGCCTGCTTGTCGACGAGCTTCTCCATGATCATGCCGTCGAGAATCTGACGATATCCCTGCATTTTCTGGTCCGCAGTAAGGGGGGCATTGGCCTGACCGCTGGCAGCAAGTGCCTCGCCAAATGCCTTCTCAAGATCGGCTTTGCTGATCTTCTCACCATTGACCGTGGCGACTGGATCCTTCAACGCAACGGCCGAGGAGCTTGCACCGCCCTTGGAAACGGCGTTTGAGATCATCTTATTGAGATCTGCGGAGGAAGAGGCATTCTGTGCGTGCAACAGGCCAGCGGACAGTGTGATCGAAAGCAGGGTAAGGAATCGTTTGGTCATGAAGTTTGAGGTGAGCTCTCTACTTTGCACGGGAAGCACGGAGGCGCCAGTCGAAATTCGTCTCTTTTTCATCTTTTCGCCTAACGGATTCCCTGGCACAGATTCCCGCGAGCCATTCACCTTGGAGGTTTACTTTCGCAGCAGGGAGGATAAATTCACATCCCTTGCTCACGTGGCGAAACTGGCAGACGCGTACGTCTCAGAAGCGTATGGGGAAACCCATGGAGGTTCGATTCCTCTCGTGAGCACTTTTTCTTTTCTCAACGATACCACTACCGATCACTGATGGAGATCCACAAAGAGAATCCCGAAATGGTCCGGGGACTCTTCTCCGATATCGCCGGTCGCTACCAGATGGTGAACCACCTCCTCAGTGGGGGCCTTGATTTCTACTGGCGCGCTGTCGCTGTCAGCCTTATCCGCTCTTGGAAGCCAGCCACCGTACTCGATGTGGCCACGGGCAGCGGCGATCTCGCAATGGCGATCCGCAAGGCCCGTCCTCAGGCTCGCGTCGTTGGTGCTGACTTCTGTGCCCCGATGCTGGATGTAGCGCGGAAGAATGGTCTGCCCGAGCTCGTCGTGGCCGATGGAATGTGCCTCCCTTTTGCCGATCAAGATTTCGATGTCGTTACTGCAGCCTTCGGTCTTCGTAACATGGCCTCCTGGGAAAAGGGCCTCTCCGAGATGGCCCGAGTCCTAAAACCCGGCGGCCATCTCCTCATCCTCGACTTCTCTCTCCCCACCCTGCCGCTGATGAGACCACTCTATCGGTTTTACCTACACAACATCCTTCCACATATCGCCGGCCTCGCAACTGGACGCAAAGATGCCTACGAATACCTTGGCGTCTCGATTGAACAGTTCCCCTCGGGCAACACAATGACCTCTCTGATAAACTCCTGCGGCTTTCGGAACGCAAAGGCATATCCGCTGACCTTGGGCACAGTGTCAATTTACACTGCGACACGCACCTAGGACTTGGCAGGATTAATTCCCCTTGGAGTCTTGCCTGACCATGCTCAAGGCCTCCTGAACGGTCGTCATGAATTGCGCGGGGAAGATGATCGTGGAGTTCTTCTCGGTCGCGATCTCGGCCATGGTTTGAAGAGTCCGCAACTGAAGGGCCACGGGGTGCGATGCGATCACATCGGCTGCTTCACCAAGCTTCGTCGCGGCCTGAAACTCACCCTCGGCCGCGACGATCTTGGCGCGGCGTTCACGTTCGGCCTCGGCCTCCTTGGCCATGGCCCGCTGCATGTTATCAGGCAGGGTAATATCCTTGATCTCAACGGCCGTGACGCAGGTACCCCAGGGCTCGGTATGGGTGTCGATGACGGTCTTGATCTGCTCGTTGATATTGGCGGTCTCGGCAAGCAGCTGATCTAAAGAAAAACGGCCCACGACATTACGGACCGTGGTCTGGCTGATCTGATTAATGGCGTTGTAGACATTCTCAATCGCAATCACGGCCTTCTCTGGATCCGTGATCTTGTAATAAGCGACGGCGGCGATATCGATCGAGACGTTGTCCTTGGTGATGATTTTCTGCGAGGGAATCTGCATCGTTACGGTGCGGAGCGATACCTTGGCCATCGTCTGAAAGGGGCCAAAGATCACCGTGATACCCGCAGCGCGCGTTCCAGAAAATTTGCCGAGAGTGAAGACCACCCCCCTCTCATACTGCATCACGACACGGATCGAACTCAGCAGATAGAGGAGAACCAGTACGATAACAATGATCATGGCCATAAGGTGACTCTAGTACTGCCGCTCCGAGTGTCTAGGCAACAGATCGATTTGATTCTTAGGTCACGAACCTCAGTGCCTTTACGATTTATACGGCCTAATGCGTGTGGCGGCACCGCCCCACGCCAAAATCACAAGCTTACCTGTTATCGCTTCCGCCATTGAGGATTGATAGCAGACGCAACATGGAAACATAGAGCCACACAACAGTCACTAACAGGCCGAAAGCTCCATACCACTCCATATACTTGGGAGCATTGCCTGAAGCGGCCGATTGTCCAATAAACTCAAAGTCGATGATCAGATTCAGTGCGGCGACCACGACAATCACGAGGCTGAAGATGAGTCCAAGCTGACCTCCTCCGAAGATGGGGAGTTGAATATGGAAGAAGGAGAGGATCATCCCCAGAAGATAGGTAAGCATGATGCCAATCGTGGCACCGACAACGATCTTCATGAACATCGGGGTGGCGCGGAGGATATTTCCCTGAAAGAGAAAGAGCATGCCGGCGAAGGTACCAAAGGTCAACATGACGGCCTGGATGGCAATCCCGTGAGTCTTGGCCTCGTACATGGCTGAGATGCCGCCGACAAAGAGTCCCTCGCAGAGCGCGTAGATCGGGGCGGTGATTGGTGCCCAATCTTGCTTGAAGCAGGTGACCATAGCCAGAATGAATCCGGCGATGCCGCCTACCATGGTGTATCCCATGGCGGCTGAAGAATACCCACCTCGGCTAGCACTCCAAGTATAAGCGGCACCGACGATAGTCAGGATCAGAAGAATGGCAGACTTATTGACTGTCCCCCGGAGGGTCATGACTCCGGAAGAACTGGAGGCTACATTGAAATCGGCGCGTTCGAGAACAGGATTGGACATAAATTGATAGAATAAGCTGACTGGGAGTTCTGTCAATCGAGATGGATCTATTCTCCCGAAGCCGTAACGGATGCGAAGCAACTGCCGGGCAAGCAATCGGAAAGTCGCAGAGATGATTTACTGATCAAGCAATCGACTAATTCAACTCACCGGATGCAAGTAGCATCAGCACAGATCAATTCCTCCCAATGTATATCCTCAGAGTTTCTGCGCCACTTCGAGAAATATCAACCAGCGGCATTCTTCAACAAAAAAGGACGGCCCCGAGGGGATTTCTCCTCTCGGGGCCGTTAAACCTGGCGACGTCCTACTCTCGCACAACCTATAGATGCACTACCATCGGGGCTGCAGCGTTTCACTTCCGTGTTCGGGATGGGAACGGGTGGTGCCACCGCGCTATGATCACCAGAGGACGAAACCTATAAGATTTATCTTAGGGGTCTCGGGTCTCTAGGGACTCGTAGCTTGCCTTGTCGTTTTATCAGGTTTTCAAAAAACAGCCGCTTGCCGGATCTCTTGATCCAACCCATCGGTATTCACTGACATCTGCAGATAGTAGTAAAAAATGCATTAAACTTTTCGAGCTTGAATCCATTAGGCGGATTCACTGCTTAAGGTGAATCCAAAATGAACTAATAAAGCCGAACGATCATTAGTATTGCTAAGCTGAACATGTTACCATGCTTGTACCTGCAACCTATCAACGTGGTGGTCTTCCACGGATCTTCAGGGAGAACTCAT
>CAIKYN010000415.1 GCA_903831635.1 uncultured Spartobacteria bacterium | reverse complement strand
GTCCAAGGTCAATTTCCTCTGCTGATAATGAAGCGCCAGAGCGATATGCCTGAAGGTGACGCCATGCCACTCTCCAGGTCCCGCTTGCAACTCCGCACGATCCACCCGCAGGCTCTCGGAATCACTCAGATCACCTCCTGCTTGAATGGAGAGAGTCGGCTTCCCTTCGCGCCAGTGAATTGACAGCAACTCCCGTTGAATGGAATCGATGGTCTGAGCTGTCTTACCCGGCCCTTCCGAAGAGACCGGCTTGGGAGAGAACTTTTGTGGATTCAGGAAGGATCCCGAGACACTGACCTTGACCCCAGCAATCTCAAAGGTGGCTGAACTCAATCTAAACTGTGAGGGAGGGCAGATAATGAGACCTCGGACATGATCAAGCCTCAGGCGAGGCTCCTCGGCGGGGCCAAGAGGAATATCAAGGGTCGCATCACGAAGAAAGATCCGCTCTAGACGGGGGGTACGTCGCAAGAGTGAATCCATATTCACGGAAACGGCGATCCTATTTGCGGAAACGATCAATCGTTGAGACGGCGTTAGATCGTGAATCTCAAGGCGATCCAGAATGAAGCCCCGGGTAGGGCTGAAAAGAACACGCCCGACACTGACCTTGTAGAATTTGCCTCCAAGAAGCACTTCAGCCTTCGTGCGAATCGAGTCACCAAGTCCATAGGTGGAGGTGATAATCAGCAGGATCGGAATTCCAATAAGTAGGCAACAGAAGAGGAATCCAAACAACGAGGCGGCAACATATCGGAGCAAATGATCCAGCTTTCCTTGGAAAGTATGACGATCCAAAACTTCCCTCCTCCTCAAGCGGGAGATAATCGTTGGTTCAGGATTGCTCATCACCCTCCACCTTCTGGATTGCGGCGCCTCTTGTAAAGCAGGGGAAGAGAGCGCCTACATCAGGGAGTAGGGATCGACATCAATGGTCATAATGACCCCTTCGGGAAGCTTCAATTCCGAGGTGACCTCACGGACAAGCCTAGCCAATACAACGCCTGATTTTGACTTCAGTGTGACATGAAACCGATACTGCCCATGAGCTCTCTCCAGAGGGGCCGCCGCAGCCTCCGAAACTTCAACCGAGGCGGGAGACTTCGCATGGAAAGCCGCAGCGATGAGGCTTGCGGAGCGGTTTGTTCGTTCAAGCGAGACTCCGCGAACCTGAACCAGAACCATGCGGGTGAAGGGTGGATGCCTGAAGGCTTCCCGAAAAGAGATCTCCTGCTCAAAAAAACCGGCGTAATCGTGATGCCTCGCATGCTGAATTGAGGGACTTGCTGGAGAGAATGTCTGGACGATCACCTCACCCTCGGTATCTCCTCGCCCTGCACGACCCGCAACCTGGGTGAGGAGTTGGAAAGTCCGTTCCCCTGCACGAAAATCGGGAGAGTGAAGGCCGATGTCGGCATTGATGATTCCCACGAGTGTGACGTTCGGGAAATCCAAGCCCTTCGCGATCATCTGTGTGCCGAGAAGGATGTCGATCTGGCGGGATCGAAATTTTCCCAGCACTTCGGCATAAGATCCCCGGCGAGACATGGTATCGGCATCCATCCGTGCCAAGCGGGCCTTCGGAAAAAGCCGTCTGATCGTCTCTTCGACTCGTTGCGTGCCGATGCCGGAATGCTGGATTCCAGGATCCATGCATTCGGGACAGCGCTCGGGTGGCTTTGAAGCATGACCGCAGAGATGACAGGCCAGACGGTTTTCCGCGCGGTGAAGTGTCAGGGAGAGACTGCAGTTCGGACAGCGGCAGACATGACCGCACTGCTCGCAGAGCAGCGAGGTTGAGTAACCGCGCCTATTCAGGAAGAGAATGGTCTGCTGACCAGCCTCGAGACGCTTGGTCATGGCCATTTGCAGAGGGGCGGAGAGTCCTCCCTCGGACTTTGCTCGTTTTCCTTGGAGCCTCAAATCAACCACCCGGATCAGGGGCATGAGTTGACCATCGGCACGGCGCGGAAGCTCAAGCAAGGCGTACTTCCCGCATTGGACATTCTGAAAGCTTTCCACCGATGGCGTGGCGCTCCCAAGAATGACAAGGGCCCCTTCAACCCGTCCCCTCATGACGGCGACATCCCGGGCATGGTACCGTGGCGTTTCCTCCTGCTTGTAGGTATTTTCGTGCTCCTCATCCACGATGATAATTCCAAGATTCCGAAGAGGAGCGAAGACCGCACTACGAGCCCCGATAGCAATACGCGCATCGCCACGCTGAAGACGCATCCACTCCTCACGTCGCTCGGCATCAGTCAGGTGACTGTGAAGAACCGCGACGCCGGCACCTGCTTTACCGGCATGATCAAAGCGGGATCGAAAACGCTCCACAGTCTGAGGGGTTAGAGCAATCTCGGGTACAAGCACCAGACCGCTCTTTCCGGATTCAAGTGCGCGGGCAAGAGCCCGGAGATAAACTTCCGTTTTCCCACTGCCGGTAACTCCATGCAGCAGGTAAGGCGACGGTGCCGTTGAGCCTGCAGCCAGATTATTCAATGCCTGCTCAAGTCTCCCGACAACCAGTTGTTGATCCGCATTCAGCTTTGGGATTTTTCCGGGAAGGATTTCCTCAGCTTCGCATCGCCCACCCGTCCTGCGTTCAAGAAGGATTCGAACCAATCCAGCCCCCATCAGAGCTTTGAGCGAGGACTCAGAAGCTGTACATCGATTCAACAATTCCTGCGAGGCAATCGGCTCAGGAAACATCTCGAAATGCTTAAGGATCGCACCTTGCTTGGGAGCACTCTTTTCTATTCGTTTCAATTCTTCCGACTCAATTCGTCGAGCGAGTGAAACCATACGAACTTTCCTTCCCGCAATGGTCTCGCCTCTCATCATCGGAGGGAGCATGGAACGCATGACGGAGGCGATCGGGGCGCAGTAATAATCAGCCATCCAGTGGGCCAGCTTCAGCATGGTTTGGGGCAGGCTTGTCTCTTCCCCAACCAAGGACATCAGAGGACGAATCCCCGGAACATCAGAGTGCTCCAACAACTCCAAAACGGTTCCCACAGCGCGGCGGTTTCGCACCATCACGATCACGCGAGAACCGATCGTGATCTGCCCCTTCAATTCCTCCGGAACCGAGTAATCCAATTTTCTCCCCTCAGAGCGATCGATTAGAATGCGAACAAACGAGGGCATAGGGGGCAAGAAAGGCTTTTAGGCTAACAGCTGAAAACAGAAGACAATGAGGCCCAAATCATACAGGGAGTCCATTGCCTCTAAACCCAAAATCTGATTGCTCGCCCACCCACAAAGCTTTGGATCTACTCCCCTAGCTTTCAACCTTCGGTCTATCCAACTTCGGTCTGTAGCGGAGCAGCAAGGCTGCACCGCTACTCCGTAATGATATCCTTGTAGGTCTTGCCCGCAGGAATCATGGGAAGCACATGCTCCGTGTACGGTGTCATGACATCCAGAACATAGGTCTCCTTGGAGTCCAGCATGCGTTGGAGAGCAGCGCGCAGATCCTTCTTGTGGAGCACGCGCTCTGCTGGAACGCCAAAGCCCTCGCAAATCCCCAAGTAGTCGGGATAGATACGCTTCAGATTCTTTGGGTCTCCGAGGAATGTGTGTCCACGGTTGCTGTCGTAGAAGCGGTCTTCCCACTGCACCACCATGCCAAGATGTTGGTTGTTGAGAATGATCACCTTCGAAGCGATCCCATCGATGTGAGCCGTAGCTAGTTCCTGGACATTCATCAGGAAGGAACCATCGCCATCGATATCGACGACCTGCTTGTCAGGACGCCCAAGTTTCGCTCCCAGAGCCGCAGGATAGCCGAACCCCATGGATCCGAGACCAGCCGAGGTCACGAGCGTGCGAGGCTCAGAGAAGTTATAGTACTGGGCAGCCCACATCTGATGCTGACCAACGCCGGTAGTAATGATCGCCTGTCCCTTGGTCAGTTCCATCAGGAGTTCGATCACATGCTGCGGCTGGATGGCATCAGGAGTATCTTTATAGCGGAGAGGATGATCCTTCTTCCACTTGGCGATCTGCTTGTACCAAGCCGGGAAGCGTGTGTGATCTTTCTTCACCGGCTTACTGCCTGAGCGGTCGAGTTCCTTATTGAGGCGCGTCAGGGCATCCTTCACATCACCGAGGATGGGGAGCTTCACAGCACGATTCTTGTTGATTTCCGAATTGTCGATGTCGATATGAACGATCGTCCCGTGCTCGCAGAACTTCTCGACCTTACCAGTCACGCGATCATCAAATCGAACGCCGATGGCCAGCAGGAGATCTGCCTCGTTGACGGCGTTATTGGCATAAACGGTTCCATGCATGCCGAGCCATTTAAGAGAGAGGGGGTGCGTCTCGGGGAAGCAACCAATTCCCATGAGTGTTGTAGCTACGGGGATCTGCGTGCGTTCTGCAAATTCGGTTAATTCCTTGGCGGCCTCTGCGGTGATTACACCACCGCCGCAATAGATCATCGGTTTGTTGGCGGAGGCAATCAGTCCAAGCATTTCCTGAAGGGCCACATCATCCGCACGGCGCACGGGATTATAACCGCGCAGACTGATGCTCTTCGGGAAGATTGGCTGCGCTGTCTGGTTCTGGATATTCTTGGGGATATCGACCAGCACAGGACCAGGGCGTCCGCTCTGAGCGATATGGAACGCCTCCTTGATGATCCGGGGAATATCATTGATATCCCATACCAGATAGCTGTGCTTGACTATGGGAAGCGTCATTCCGAAGAAATCGGTCTCTTGGAAGGCCCCGCGTCCGATCATCTCCTGAGGCACCTGCCCAGTGATCGCTACAAGTGGCACAGAGTCCATGTAGGCATCGGCGATACAGGTCACGAGATTCGTGGCTCCGGGCCCCGAAGTCGCCATGCAGACGCCAGCCTTCCCGGTCACTCGGGCATATCCTTCGGCGGCAAATCCTCCACCCTGCTCATGTCGGGGAAGGATCGTCCGGATCTTCTTCGATTTCGTCAGCGCCTGATGGATCGGCATCGAGCAACCACCGGGATAGGCAAAAACAAAATCCACTCCCTCACGCTCCAATGAGGCAACCAAGATCTCGGCACCATTCATAACGACTCCACGCTCACCCTTGGAATTTCTAGGAGAGGAGGTCTTGGCTGATTTCATTTTTTTGGGAGCTGTTTTTGAAGCCATAACAAGAGGAGTATGTCACTGAAACTGGTGAGCTGTGTCGAGAGACAAAAAAGGGAGCCCCTATTTGAGGCCCCCTGCTTTTGGGTCACTTGAAATTAGTTAATGACAGCCCCGAAACTCATGCTGTTAGTGACTCCGGCAACATTTGTCCCAGTGACAGAAATCGCCTGACCTGACACATTAACAACAGCCGCCCCTTTGAGGTTATAAGGAGCCACATTATTTAGAGTTGCTGTATTGGAGGCGCCTGTAAGGTTCTTGGTGGAAATCATGACTCCAGAGCTATTACTCGAGGGAGTACCGTCCCAACACTGTGTATTTGCCACAACCCCCTTTGCAGATAGAAGGTTGGCAAAAGATTGACCTGATAGGTAGGCAGGAACTAATGCATTG
>CAIKYN010000414.1 GCA_903831635.1 uncultured Spartobacteria bacterium | reverse complement strand
CTGCCAATCTCGGCACCTATACAGGTTCACCTACTGTCACGACAAATGGCTCCAATACCGTTCTTCAATGGACGGGAGCAGGTTCCTACACCCCATAAAATCTATGGCTCATTTCGTTCAACTCGATGCTAACAACGTGGTGATCAACGGTACCGTCTTGGTAAATTCCATCTTGTTCGATGAAACGGGCACAGAGCGGGAGGCTTTAGGAATTGCTTTCCTCCAACAGACTTTCGGAGCCGATACCAGATGGGTTCAGACCAGTTATTCGGGGCGCATCCGTGGTCGGTATGCGGGTATCGGCATGGTTTACGATCCCGTTGCTGATGTGTTTACGGTGCCGGAACAGGAGGTGACGACATGAGCGCCGACGAAGTTTCAGCACTCAGAGAAGACATCGCGGCCCTCAAAGCGGTGATGGAAGAACGCTCTAAGGCTGCTGACAAGAACTCGACCCTCCTCCGCACGGTCGCTGCGGTGGTTTTTCTTCAATTCATCGGATCGGTATTCATCGCCGGGGTGAAAACTCAGAAACTCGAAAACCTTTCTGAAGAAGTTGCGCTCATGAGAACGCATGTCGAGAACTTGACATCGAGCGTTCATAAATGACACCCGAACAAAAAGAACTGATCGTTGGGTGGATCTTTGCGGTCATCGCGGCGTTACTGACAACGGTTCTGGTTTTTTCGATGAACGGATGTGTGCATCAGGTCCGAGTCGGGTCGCAAACGGCGGCGCTTGCCGGGCACCTCGATGTTGTCCAGGACAACCTCTCGAAAGTGGATGCCAAAAGTGTCGTAATCGAACAATGGCTCAAAACCCATTAAGATGTGTCGATTTCTTAAACATATCGGAGCGGTCGTGTTCATGTTTTTGGGTTTTTTAAACATGAACGCTTCGGAAATCTCAAAAACGGACATTGTTGCTACGGTTGAACATCTCCGCCAACTAACCCACGAATCTCAAAAAGAAACGACGGCTGCCAAAGCGGAAGCTACAAATGTTCAAAAAGTGTGCGATTCCTTGGCCGATCAGCTCAAGGCCGCCACCGAACAAGTCGTCGTGGAAAAAGCCCATGCCGCTCAAGCCGAGAAAGAACGGGATGCTTTGATCTGGATCTTTGCAATCGCATGCGGCGCGGTAGCTCTTTCCGCTTTCCGATCCGCGCTCCAAGTCATTCAAATGCCCTGGCAACTCGTCGCCCTGACTGGGGTCTTTATTGGAGGATTCGCTTTTGGGTTTTCCATCGGACGTTGGGCGCTTCGGTTCCTAGCGGAATTCACGCCTCACCTGCCATTTTAATGCTCGCGGGAATCACGGCCTACTTTAAGGAGGGCACCCCCGAGTCGATGGCTCGCCTTGTCTTTTTCATCGTCGGGATCACGACGTGCGTCACGTTTTTGGCAGCTTTGATCTATAGCCTCTGGGCGCATGGCCATGGGGGCGATTACGATCTCCCTAGAAACCTCACCGATGCCCTGCGGGATGTATTCATTGCTTCGGGGGCAGGAAAAGTGGCTCAGAAGATCTGGGGCGAAAACACCCCTCCACCTCCATCGGTACCAACTCAATGAAAATCTCCGACATCCTGATCTTAGCGAATAATGGCAACTACTCCTCCGATTTTCGCAAGGGACTTTCGATCGTCCTGCCTGCCGAGTGCGAGTTTGAATCAGACGGGATCACGATCCGCGCAGAGCGTCCCGACTCCCATGGTCTGACTTTTGCAGGATTAAATCAGCAGGATGACTCCCTCCCGGTGGATGAGACCGGCACGGTGACGGCAAATGCCCACTGGGTCGTTCAGACCTATGCCGAGAATTACTGGCAGCATGTGGCGGCGCGCTTGCCCTCGCCGTTAAATTGGATCTTTTTTGTTCAGGCCGTGAACGAAGGGGAGGGGACATGTGTTCGGCTGCTCCAACTCGCCCTTAACGACCTCGATGGGGCGCATCTGGTGATCGACGGAAAGATCGGCGATCAGACGCTCTCCGCAGCATGGGCCTCGCAGAACAAGCAGGCTCTCGCCCTGGCATTTCTTTCGCAATGTGCGGCCCGCTACAAGTTCCTCGCCACGACATCCGAAGTCGTCCACGACGACCTGCATGGACTTCTTAACCGCGTGGCCAATCTCAAAGCCGCTCTGGTGAGTTGATTTTTTGATATGAAACTCAGGAACTCATAAAAAAAACTTTGGGATCATCTGCCGGGGAAGTGAACCGGAAACTAGATTGGAGTAAGTGGTCTCCAAAATGCCGTCCCTTCCAAATTGGATGGGAGTCCTGATCAGGCCGCGCATTAAACAAACCGTGAGGGATAGCGCTCCTCATGATCCATTCTTGAGTTCCTGAGTTCCATATTAAATTCCTTTTTCTTCTCCTTTGTGCCTTTTGTGCATTTTGTGGCTACTTACTTTATTTTTGCAGGGAATTGACACGGCTGTATCTTTGCCTATCTACCAAAGAGGGACTCATGCTCCGTGTAGAAAAGGTTACGGAATCGTTTCGACGGTTCCAGCGCGGGAGTCGATGCCGTATGGCATTTCTATCCCAGCATTAATCGGGGGAGGCATTGAGGGCTGGATAGATAAACCAGAGCGACCTGAACCTCCTCCGACCATTTTCCTGATTTCCTGAGTTCCATATTTAGCTTTTCACCCATGGAATTGACACGGCCCGTAGGGGAATGGCCCCCAAGCTCATCGCTCTCTGCGGTTTAGCTGGCAGCGGAAAATCAACCGCCGCCGACCACCTCGTCGGGAAGCACGGTTTTCGCAGGGTTCGTTTTGCCGCCCCGATCAAACGGATGATTCGATGTCTCCTGATCGAGGCCGGGGCCGGTCTCATGGAAGCCGTTGAGATGGTGGATGGGAATCTCAAAGAAACCCCCAGCGATTTGGTAGGAGGTCGTTCCCCACGCTATCTGATGCAATCCCTCGGAACAGAATGGGGACGTGATCTGGTCGCTACCGACATCTGGAGAAAGATCCTGCTCTCCAAAGTCTCCCGCCACCTCAACGAAGGGCATTCGGTAATCGTCGATGACCTCCGTTTTGAGAATGAAGCCGAAGCTCTCAACCAAGCAGGGTTCACGATCATCTCGGTCAAGCGTCCTGGCATTGCCCCGGTGGAAGCTCATTCCTCGGAGAAACAGGTCATCACCTTCGACCGGATCCTGCTCAATAACGGCCCTGTGGAGAAGCTTCACGCCGATCTCGATTTCTTTTTAGCTGAATCATGACCGTCAAAAAATCTGTCATCGGTAAAAAACCAAGTTGGAAATTCAGGGAATCTTCTCGGAATGTTCATGTCATTTCCATTGATCTGCCTCGGGTCGGAGATGAGCAATGGGTTCTCCTGCAGACGGATTGCCATTGGGATAATCCGCATTGCGATCGGGAACTGATGAAAAAGCACCTCGATCTTGCGCTGGAAAGGAATGCGCCGGTGATCGATGCAGGCGATTTTGGGTGTCTTATGCAGGGGAAATACGACAAACGCAGTTCCAAAAAGGACATCCGCCCCGAGCACATGACCGGCGACTACCTCGATGCCATTGTGAGGACGGCTGCCGAATGGTTGGACCCTTATAAAAGCATCCTGACCGTACGTGGAGTGGGGAATCACGAGAGCGCAATTCAGAAAAACCACGAAACCGACATTACGGAGAGAATCTGTGAGCGATTACGCGCTCAAGGCGGGATTGCTCGCCGTGGGGGATATTCAGGCTATGTACGTTTTGAATGTAGTTCCTATGGCACAGCAAGGTCTTCAAAGAAACTATGGTATTTCCACGGTTCGGGTGGTGGTGGCCCCGTCACCCGGGGTGTGATTCAGACAAACCGTCAGGCGGTTTATGTGGCAGATGCCGATTTTGTTTTTACAGGGCACACACATGATTCATGGATGATGCCCATTGAACGCATACGCCTCGCACAAGATGATAAAATCACGATGTGCCGCCAGTTGCATATCAAGGGCGCTGGATATAAAGAAGAGTTCCGTGATGGCTATGGTGGGTGGCACGTCGAGCGTGGTGGTCCCCCCAAGCCTACGGGTGCGTGGTGGATGAGATTCTATAATCCATCGGGCATCAATAAGGATTCCCGGGAGAAAAAACTTGCAGAAGTGGAGCTATACGAGGCCCGCTAACCATGAGCGAAGCCACGCCCGATGATCACCAAGGCCGCCTCAAGGCCATGGAAAAGGCCAGGCAAATCCTAAGTGAGCATTTCGACCTCGGTTTTATCGTCGTCTCCCATGAAGAAAATGGCGTCACGCGCTTCGCTAAAACGGAATGGGGCAACGCATTTGCCCTGATCCAGCTCAGCAAAGATTTTGCCGACGGCCAACTCGAACCCGACCTCGAGCTCGAGGAAGAAGAGGACTAAGGGTTATTTCCAGACATTCCCACAGGAACGGCAGTGCCAGGACTTCGGTAGAAAAGGGATGAAAAGAATCCCGATCATGGAAATGAACAAAATTCCCATGATAAGGCAACCAACGCCATCGGATTTTCGATAGCTGTTCCGGTTGCCGCAATTCGGGCAATAGGTTCCCGTGATATTGAGCTTCGGCTTTTCGACAACGTCAGGTGCCGCAACGATCGTGGGCAATGCAGGGGCCGGTGATTCTAGGAGTCCTGGGATCTCCGATACGGTCTTCCAATCACTCCATCCTTCCATCCATGCCGGATCTCCCATGGAAAGGACGCCTCCCTTGATCTGAGCCCGGATCTGCTCAAGCGTGAACGGCCCATCGTTCTGCCCGTTACGAAAAAGAGTGATCATGGTTTTCTTTTGTTCTACAACCTGCGTCCATCCGGGAAAGATAAAATTACAGACCGTTTGATTTTTTAGGTTCTTCAGCCGGTCGGAGTGAGGTGATTTCGGTGATCGGGTAGAGGGTTGTGTTTTCTTTGAAATACACGTGGTGAATCGCCCTTCTCACCAAATCAGAAACCGTCACTCCGGGGCCTTCTTCTTTTGCCATCCTTTCCAAATCGGCCTTCATCGAGGGTTCTACTTTAGCCTTAATGGTTTCAGTTAATGCCATGGGTTACAATGTGCCCCGATCGGTCACGGCGCAAATAATTATTCTGCTTATCTTTTTTCTTCCCCTTTGGGAACATTTGTGGCACAACTGGCCCCATGACGGAAAAACGAAAGGAAACAAGAATTAATGTTCGAGTATCCGAACCAGTATTCATCCATCTCCGCAGACTTGCGGACGCCCAAGAACTCAAAGTCTCCGATTTAGTCAGGAAGGCACTTCGTAAGGCTTATGGACCTACAAAAAAAGTTTCTTAACCGACATGCAGCTTCTCAATAAATCCCAACTTGCCGAACAACTCGGGCACGATCCGACTTATGTGTCGGCTATGTGCAGGGTCGGGTATGTGATGGCCTATGGGACAAGGACCACCCGGCAGCATGCCCTGGCATGGTTATCAAATCACCCTGAGTTCAGGGTTTCTTTGGCTTACCCTTCAATGAAGGTGCGCCGAGGGCCTCAAGGCAAGAATCAAGGTCGGAGGTCTTCAACCGTTGGTAAATCAGGTGAACCTGTTCTGACGCATGACCGATAAACCTCATCGCTTGCTGTTCGTTCACTTTACCGGATCGGGCCATCTTTGTGATGACCGTCACGCGGGTGGAATGAAAGGTCAGGTGCGGAAGACCGAGGCTTTTGAAAACCCTTGCCCAGTCTCTGGAGGCGTTTCGGGAAAACTCCCAAGTGCGGGTCTTTTTTTCCCGTTTCAGCTTTCGGAAGAGGGGAGTCAAGTCGGGATGAAGGCGGGTCGTATGTCTTCGGTTTCCCTTCTGGGTGAAGGTGATCAATCCTTTTTTCAGATCGACATCGCTCAAGGGGAGGGCGGTCTCGGCGAGACGGCATCCTTGAGCCCAGGCAATTTTCCATGCGATCTGCATCCGTTCGGGAAGGTTGCGGAGATTTTCTTCAATAATCGCCGCTTCCTGTGCGGTGATTTCCGGTTTGAGCTTTGGCGTATCTTTTTTGAGACCCAGTTTGGCGGCAGGATTTTGGGTGATCCATCCGCGTTTCACGGCCTCATTGAGGATCAGCCGCAGGACGACAAGATCATGGATGGCCGTGTTTCGGCAGACTTTTCTCTGCCTATGTTCAAGGTACTCATAGCAGTGCTCCCGTCGGATCTGCTCGGCAGCTCGGATACTCTTGAGGTCAAGGAACCCTTTCAAATGATTCCAAGTGAGGGTGTAGCTTTCGAGTGTGTTGGCCTGTTGAGCGAAGCGACTTGTGATCCAAGGCTGAACCCATTTTCCAAGATCATGCGTGGATCGCTCCGAGGCCGGAGCATTCATTTCGGCAACCTCCTTCGAGGCCCTCAGTTGCCTGGCTTCTCTCGTTTCCTTAACCGAGTCCAACCGCTTTCCGGTGGATTCGCACCTGCGCTTTCCGGTCGCGTCATAAAAAGCAATCCACCAGTACGGGGATCGCGCTCGGGAATAAAGGGAAGCCATGGCGGTAGTGTAGCAAGTGTAGCAGAAAACCACAGAAAACACAAAACCATCACAGACATGAACAGAGAAAAACAAGAAATCGGACAGAGAAACCATTATTCATGGTTCGAATCCATGCGGGGCAGCCACTCTTTTTACAGAGTAAAATCCCAAAAATCGGGCGAGTGTAGCAAAAAGTGTAGCACTTTTGCTCGGGGAGGGGTTCAATGATCCCCGTTCTTTTGATGGTGCTGATGTTGACCCTGTGGGTCGGTCGGCAGGAATTTGCGGAAATCTTAGCTGCGGCGATGAGCCGTTTTTTCCGATGAGGCGTTTTTTTTCCGCCCTCTGGAATTGGTATTCCCGGATCACGGGATACGAGATGGCCGCTCTTCAGCGCCGCACGGGTCTGAAAATTCAGTCCACGGTTTGTCCACCCAAAGGGGGTGCCGCGTGAATCTGGGGCATTTCTACATTGTTCTGGCGGTTTCGGTGACTGCTGTCTTGTCCTGGGAGTTCATCCGCAAGGGAGGTGGCCGATGAGTGCTGTCACTCGGTGCTGTTCTATCTGTGGGGCCGAGGAGGAGCATTTCCTCGTCAATGAAGGGGATCTTGTCTGCTTTGACTGCTTCGAGTCCCCCCGTGCTGCCAGGATCGTCAGTCGGTTCCTCGATGAGCTGGAATCTCTGGAGAATGATTTCCCCGAAGCGGATCTGATCCGTTTCCCCAAGTCCAATTCTCTCACGGCGGAGGAGGTCATTTGTTCATGAAGACCTCACCTCCGATGAGTCATGTGGAAAGGATTCAGAAGCGCATTCAAGAGACCGGGGAGTCGTGGTCTGAGGCGTGCTCGTTCTTTGGGCGTCGTGGGGGGTATGTTTCGGGCCTTAACCGGGCTCGTCGCTCTGAGGCGATCCGCCGAGAGATTCGCAACCAGGAGGCCAAGGGAATCCGATGAATCACGAGTCCCCCAGTTCTTCGTATTGGCCGAAGATGGAAGATGACCTCGATGGGCCGATGATTCTGGCCAAGATTCTCCGTGCAGCGGATCGGAATTCCCGCATGGATCGTGATGATCTCGCATCACTCCTCTGGGAGAAGTACCAGGGTGATCTGATCGAGGTGATCAGGCACTGCTCGGTGACCGAGGATTCGCGTGCTGCGGAGGCGCTCAAGGCGGCTCTGGGGTGGATCACGCGGGATTTCAAGGTGGTGAAGCGTGGCATGAAGTTCACGGAGGCGCAGGCCGCTGACTTGCTGGGAATGGAGGTGGTGGATCCGTGCCGACGTGATGCGATGGCCCGGTGCATGGTGATCGCCATGCGGCTGGGGGCGATCGGCCTGATCTTCACACCTGACGTTCTGGATGGGCTCTCCATGACCGATTACGCCCGCCGGATCGGGGTGAGTAAACAGCGTCTGGACATCCAGATCCGCGAGGCCAATGAGCATTTCGGATCAAAAGGAAGGTTTCAGAAGTCGGAGACGGCTTCGCTGGCTTACTCGGAATGCCAGATGGGCAATAACAACCGAATCAAAAATATGACCCAGTCGCATGGGGAGGATCAATGACAGGTCGGAAAGACGGCCAACAACTAACAACGACAACCAAAAAAAGGAGCAGAGAAGTGAAACTTAAACTGAAAACAAATGACTTGCGGGTCTGGATGGGGCGTTTGACTAAGCTCTCACGGGCTGGGAATCAGCAACCGATCCTCGATACGGTTCGCCTGGAGGCGGATGAGGAGGGGCATCTGACGCTTGATTTCACCAA
The DNA here is from genome assembly GCA_903831635.1 of uncultured Spartobacteria bacterium. GTDB lineage: Bacteria > Verrucomicrobiota > Verrucomicrobiia > Chthoniobacterales > UBA6821 > UBA6821. The sequence continues at coordinate 27,481 of CAIKYN010000414.1, read as the reverse complement.
TGGTGATCTCTGGATGAAGGCACAGTTCGCGTGTGATATCTCAATAGGGGGAAGCTGTCTGGTGAATGCCAAGAAGTTGCTGGAGGCATCGAAGCTCTTGCAAGACTCGGAGGTCTCGATGGAGCTATCACCCCGGGGGCTGAAAGTTTCGGGTCGTTCGGCGGTCTATACGTTCTCTTCAATGTCGGCTTCGGAGTTTCACTCGGAACCGGCGATGGTGCCGGAGGATGGTGCGCTGAAGGTGGAGGTAGCCGGTCGCTTCCTCGAGGGGATGATCAAGGGGGTTCAGGAGTCGATCTCTAGCGATGAGTCGCGCTATTTGCTCCGGTCGCTGAAGCTCGAGGTGGAGGGGTCGCTAGTCCGTATGGTGGCTACCGATGGACGCCGCCTCTCGATCTATGAGCGGGATCTGAAGGAACTCGGGGCCTCGGTGCTGAGTGAGGGAAAAGAGGGTGGGGCCTTGATCCCTGCTGATGCGGTCTCGGTGATCCGTGATCTGGCCGCTGATGCGGATGGCGAGGTGGTGAAGCTCTTAGCCGATCATCGTGCGCTCAACTTCTGGTGGGATAATGCCTGGCTGAAGGTGAATCTGGTCGAGGGGAAATTCCCCACGTATCGGGCGGTGATCCCTGATTTCTCGTCTCGTCCTGCAATCACGATCTCGCCTGATGAGTGGTCGGATGCGATTTCCTCGGTGCTGGCTATTGCGGTGACCACGGGCAAGGACAAGACGCCGAAGCTGGTGATCTCGAAAGATAGCTTCAAGCTGGAGGAGCCGGAGGTGGGAAGTGCCCAGGTCGATGTGGAAACGCCGGGTGTGGAGGATGTGGCGGTGAATGCCCAGTTCCTCCGTGATGCCATCAAGTCGATCCCGACGGCCAAGGCGGTTTACTACCCCGGGGCACCCATGGATCCGCTGGTGCTGACGTTGCCGGATCACGGCCCAAGCAATCCGATCCGCTGGACACATGTCCTGATGCCAATTCGCACGTCAGGAGGTGGGAAATGAGTGCCGTTTCCCCGAATGCTTCGATCCTCAAGCGTGCCTATTGCCCAGGAACGAATTGTGCCAAGGCGGTCACCTGCCATGAGGTGGCACGGCCTGAGACTCGGCTGCTGGCGTCGGTCGTGAAGGAGTCTGTGGCGCTGTATTCCAATCATGCGGCGTTCACTTGCTTCAAACCCGAAATCAAGCAGATGGAGTCCGATGAGGAGATCTCTTTTCCTCGGCAACCTCGCACGGCTGCAGAGGCCCGTCGTGCTTATGGGCGGGACTATGACCCAGACCGATGTCTTCGGGCGATCGATGGGGGCCTCGGTATCCTCTGGCAATGTGGCCATCCGAAGGGGAAGGGCTCGAAGGGGCTTTTCTGCGGTCGTCATGCCATCGCGTCCCATTAACCGCAATAACTAGAGGTCACTCTGCCGATCACTACCACGGGTAGCGGTTGTCTCGGTGGCGGTGGTGAGTATGCCGTCGGGTCGTTTGACTCGTGGTCTCTCACTACCAAGCAGTCAGGAAGAAAATCACAAGGAACAAGGAGCAATATGTCAGGAGGAATTTTTCATAATGCCCAGGCGGACACGATCGTCCGGGGGTGGATCGTGGGCGAAGGGACTCAGAGGATCGTGGATGAGGTCAAGGACTTCTCCCCGTCCTGGCTCCTCGATATCACGGCGGAGATTTTCCTCCATGCCCGTGAGGTGGAGCTGAAGGGGCGTCCGGCCAATCTGATCACGATCACCCAGGCACTCATGGAGTCTGGCAAGCTGGACTTCGTCGGGGGGCCGGCCACGGTCGTTCCCGGCCATGAGGTCTGGCCGGTTGTGGCAAGCTCTCTGGAGGCGCTGCGGTCGTGCCATCTGGAACGCGAGAAAGTGGCAATCGCCAAGTCCTTGGGAGATGGTCATCTCTCAGCCGATGCGGCCAAGGATGCGCTGGAGGCGCTCTCGGGTGAGAAAAAGATGCTCCGTGAGGAGATCGAGCTGCCTCGTGTGAATCGGCTGCTCTCGGATTTTTCCCGTGAGGTGGGAGCTGTCTGCTCTAGGAATGGGGTTTTCCTCCTCGATGGGGTGCCGGTGGTGCTTCAGCCGCACAGTGACCGGATGGAGGATCTCTCGCCTGATTCCTTCCGTACCTATGTGGAGAAGGATGTGCTTTTCTGGAGGACGATCAAGTCGAAGGGGGAGGATGGGAAGGTGACTTATGAGCGGGGCTACGAGTCGATGGGTAAGATGGCCTCGGCAGCGGTGTTGCAGTCGCATGAGTTCCGTAGGCAGCAGAGGCCCCTGCGGATGATCAGTCGGATTCCTCTTCCGATCTTCAAGGACGGGAAGCTGGTCCTGCAGGGACCCGGCTATGACCCGGAGAGTCAGATCCTCGTTAAGGAGTAAACCGATGTCTCGTAATAACAAAAATAGCGCCCAGAACGGCAAGGGGGATGCTCCCCGAAATAATTTCAGCCAGGCGTATCGCTCCAACTATGAGGCGATCGTCTGGAAGAAGGACAAAACCAAGAAACCAAAACAAAACCAATACCCTCGAAATCGGGGGAATTAAAAAAACCATGATCACTGTAAAACTGAAAACCAACCTCATCGACAAGAACCGGATCCACCGGGGAAAGAAGCACAACTACCTTGATCTGGTGCTGATCGAGAATAAGCACGGACGGGATGAGTTCGGCTATGATGGCTTTGTTAAACAGGGGGTTTCTCGTGAGGAGAGACAGGCCAATCCTGATCTGCAGATGCCGATCATCGGTAACTTCACGGTCTATATGCCGCGTGCAGACTATGCGCCCGCTCCGGCCCCAGCAGCTCCCGCGCCCTCGATGGGGACGCGCCGCCCGACGGAGCCGAATATGGCTGACGAGGATTGTCCGTTCTAAGGGATAAGGGGAAACAATGACAAACGGGAGCAGGAGTCTTATGAAAAAATCACATTTCCTCGTCGATCTGGCGCTGGTCTGCGTCTACATCACGATCATCTCGGTATCTATCCAGGTAACCGTTCACGCTTGGCGGGAGGTGCTCAAATGACGCCAGAACAATACTGGAACAGTGAGGGTGTCCGTTTCCTTAATGAGGATGGTACTCTCCCCACGGTCGAGCAGCGGGTGAAGGAGGCATTCAAACGGGGGCATGAGGACTGTGCTGTTGTCCCTGAACTGCTCCGTGTGGTCGGAAAGCGCCATGAGCTGGAGGTGGAGAATGAGAAGCTGAGGGAGGAAATCAAGGAGCTTCAAGAAAACGCCGAAAGGATAGGCGTGAACAGATACGAGAAACTAAACAAGGCCGAAGCGGAAGTGGCAAGGTTTAGGAAGGAGCTAGAAAAAAATAAGGTAGAAACACCTCGAACGGATGCGGTTTTTTTTTCATTCCATACTCATGATGACTTGGTGGAATTGTCCGAGAAGCTAGAACGCGACCTCGTGGAGAAAACCAACGAGGTCGCAAGGCTCAGGGAGCTTCTGAACCGAGCGATTGAAATTGCGGAGGAGATCCGAGATCTCCCTGCTTATATTGAGTTCGATGGAAACGCGGAAAATCGGCTCTATAAAAAAGCATGTAAAGAGATTGAGGGCTTAAAAGCTCGAGTCGCCCCCGCGCCAAGAACGATATAAAGACCATGAGTAATATATATAGCCAGTTCCCCAAGGAACCTAAAAGTCCAGACAACGAGGTCGCAAGGCTCAGGGAGCTTCTCGACGAATGCGCGTCATTTATGGCCCTGCATTCAAGGGTAGGGGCGGCAAGATCCACAGCAAGCGAGATGCGGAACAGAATTATAGCCGCGCTAGGCACCGCGCCAGAGAAACCTGTCACCAAGAGGGTATGCAAGGATTGCGGTCAACCTCATTCTAAGCACACGCTTCATCCCTACGAAACTATATGCCCTAAACTAGAATGGCGCATAAAAGAAAAAGGGGAAATCATAGAAGCTGACGACCAGTATAATTCACCAATGGCAGGGTGGGTTCCTGCTCTTAGTCTTTGGGTTGGCGAAAAAATTCAAACTTCAGGAAGAATCCGCACCCGCCGCCCGTTGCCAACTACTAATCGTAAAAAAAATAGTAGTAAATTAGTAGTTGAGCCAAAGCAGGAGATGCCGCTGGATATTTTCGAATATCACCTCGTTCTATGTGAAAACGCTGGTGAAAATGACGATCTATTGCATTGCCTCCGCTATCTCCGCGACGAGATCCAAAAGCTCAAGGAGGGCAAATGATTTACGATCTTGTTCCGTTGCCTTTGGCGACGAAATTCCTTCGGGATCTGCTATCGGAGTTTCCATTTGCCGATGATGGGGGTCGGTCGCTCTCCGTCCAGATTGCGGCGATGGTGAGTAGGTTTGGATTCACGTTGCTGCCGAAGTCGGCTCAGATCCCGTATTTCTGCTGGAATGCAAACTCCAGCCGGTCTGGAAAGTCGCTTCTTGCCAAGATCGTGGAGATTCCCGTGGCTGGGTACGCAAAGATGCAGACATTCCCAGAAGAGAAGGAGGAGGTGTCCAAGGTGCTCGATTCGGCGGTGCTGTCGGGATATCCGAGTCTGATCTTCGACAATGCGAAGACGAAGCTGGAGGGGGCTGCCATTGAGCAGTTTGCGACATCATCCGTTCATGCCGGTCGTCGGATGGGTGGAAACAAGACATTCGAGATTCGGAAGCAGATCATGGTGATGTTCACGTCGAATCAATGCGAGGTCTCTCCTGACGTGGCTGGGCGTATGCTCTTCGTGGATCTCTTCAACCTTGAGGCGGATCCGCAGGCCCGTGAGATTAAGAACCCGATCGGTGATGAGTATCTGGAACGCCCGGAGGTGAGGCAGTCGATCTTGTCGGCGCTCTGGTCGCTCATTCATGCCTGGGATGCGGCAGGCCGTCCGGTGGGGTCGGGTAGGTTGGTGGGGTTCGAGGACTGGAGTCGGGTGATCGGTGGGATCGTGGAACATGCGGGATTCGGATCGCCGCTTCGCCGCCCGGATGCCGATGATTTCGGTGATCCTGACGGTATTGACATGAAGACGCTGGTGGAGAAGCTCGCAGCGGGGTATTTCCGCGATGCGATTGAGTTCCCAGTGCGGGAGGGGATTTCTTTCGATGATCTGATCTGGATCTGTAGGAATGAGAATCTGTTCGAGGATGGTATCGCCGGGAAGATCGATAAGGAGTCCAGGGAGTTTGAGATTTATCCCAAGTCCCGCAGCCGCATGGGGAAGCTCTTTGCAGGGTACAATGGGCGCGTCTTTCGCTTTGAATCGCCTCGGGCATCGGTGAAGTTCGAGCGGGTGGGAAACCGAAATGCTCGACTCTACAGGGTGGCGTGATCGCTAACTGATCTTTCCTTACATCACAACAAGGCCCGATTTCGGCATGTGCTGACATCGGGCTTTTTTGTGTCCTGAGTTCGGCGTCATGCTCTGCGTTCCCGCGCCCTTTTTGGTCGATCACAAGTGCAGGTCACCGGCACTATGTTGGTGAGAATTGAAAATAAAGGGGCGGGGTTTGCAGGATGAAATGGGTATGGGCGCGCCGAAGTGCAGGTCACCTGCACCTATGGTGGCAATCTTTGGCGTCACCGGCACTGGGTTTATTTCTCTTATCTACAATTCTTTAAGAGAGAAGAAGTGCAGGTAATGCAGGTAAAGGTGGGAAACAATGGTGATTTTTTGAAACGCTGAAAAATTAATATGGTATGGAGGGCGGGTGAAAGCGCAGATGACCTGCACCACCAGCATCTGGGGTGATTGGCAAACGCTTCAAACATTAGGCGTCATGCGGAAAATTTGTTGCAAGGGAATCTATTTTTTGCTTTGGATTGTCGCCTTGATTGGGTCTCCCACTGTAAAACGGAGCAAAGACGCATTTTTCCCGACGCACCGCCATGACGCACTCATTGCGTCATGTGCCATGCCCTTGCGTTTTCTTTGACATGACGCAAACGATGAATGCGACACGGAAGAGACCAGCACCTGCTTGTGAAGGCTTATGCCTCGGCCAGAAATATCTCCCTGCGAACGGCCCAGCTTCATCGTCAGCGCCGGGATCCGCTTTTTCTTGAGTTCCTTTCCCGTCAGGCCAACACCGCCGTCCGCACCTCTGCCGCCCCTGTACGTCAAATTTCCCCTTGCGAATCGCTCAACGCAACGCCGGTGGCTCCCTTCGAGGATAGTGGAGACGATCTGGAAAAGGCCCGTCGCATGGAAAGGGAAGCCTATCAGTTCTGGCAAAGCGTCGCCGCCACCTATGGAGAACTTCTGGCTTCCCGAGACATCAACGCAACGCAATGGAGCCGTGCCGAAAAAGACGCCCAGGAGAGCTATCGCAAAAGCAAGCGAGCCAGAGAGACCGCCGAGATCGCCGCCGGTCGTCTCGTCCCTGCTTCCCAGATCGCCGATCTACGCCGTCGGTTCATCCAACCGATACGAGCAGTCTTGGCCAACATGCCTTCCGAGGTTGGCCCCCGGGCAAACAGTTTCGACCCCGCTTTTGGCATCCAGGCATGTCAGGAATGGCTGCGCAGCCGCTTCACGCCCCAGCTGGCCGCCGTCGAGAAAGAGTTCAGCAAGTACGACACCTCAGATCCGATCCCTGCATGACCGATCTCTTGGGAGAGTTCCTTGGGGATCTCAGTCTGCCTGAGTTGCCCGATCCTGTCGCGTGGTGTGAAGAGAACATTGAGTTCTCCCCCCGCGTCTCGCCGAATCAACCCGGTCGATTCTCCACCCTCCTGCGGCCCTACATGCGCGAGCCGCTTCAACAGTTCCACCCCGAGAGCGGATGCACCGACCTCACGCTCTGCTGGGGATCCCAGTGTGCGAAAACCACCGTTTCCATGATGGGCATGGCCTACAAGCTCGTGAATGACCCATCTCCCACATTGGTCGTCATGCCGACCGAGGCCCTTGGCCGTTCATGGAGTCAGACCCGCTGGATCCCGCTGATCGAGGACAATCCCGCCCTCTCCGCGCACATGCCTGAAAATAAAGACCTCATGAAGGCGCTCGAGATGCAGTTTGCCCGCCAGACGACCACCGTGGTCGGGTCGAATAGTCCCGCAAACTTGGCATCCCGCCCCGTCCAGACGCTGATTCTCGATGAGTGCTGCAAATTTGCCCGTGCCTCGACCGATGAATCGAGCGCTATGAAGCTCGCCGAACAACGCACCAAGACCTTCTCCCGATCCCTTCGGGTCAAGATGTCCACACCCACCACTGCCGAGCACGAATTCTGGTTGGATTTTCAAGCCGGAGACCAGAGGTACTTTGAGGTGCCATGCCCCGAGTGCGGAGGCCGGTTCACCTTTGAGCATGGACAGGGTGAGAATAAGACCCTGATCTGGGATCCCGAAGCCAAAGGAAAGGACGGCATCTGGGACAAGGAGAAAGTCCGTCAGTCCGCCCACTACCGCTGCCCCCATTGTGAGTTTCAGATTCGCGACCATCACAAGCCCGCCATGATGTTGACTCCTGAGCAATGGCACGAACGGGGATCAAGCCTCAAGGAAGCGGACAAAAAAGGAGCTCTATGGATCGCTCGCAACCCTTCCGCCCCCTATGGACGCCGGTCTTACCATCTGAATTCATTCTATTCTCCCGACGTTCAGTGTTCTTTTGGAAATCTTGCCGTCCGATTCCTAGAGTCCATCGATCTGTTCGGCCTTCAGGATTACAATAATGGATGGATGGCACTCCCGCATCAGGAGAGCACGGTGAATGTGAAGGAAGAGAAAATTCACGCCTTGCGGTGCAAGGAATACCGCCTCGGTCAGATTCCCCCGTTTCTTTTGGAGAAATTCGGATTCCTCGTCCTCACAGCAGATCCGGGACAAGATCAGACCCATTGGGTCGTCTCAGCGGTGGCCCGCGACGGGGAGATCGCCGTCATCGATTGCGGCACCGTCCTCGCTCCCGAAGACCTCCTCCCCATCCTGAATGGGAAGACCTACAAGGGCACCGGCGACTCCGACTGGCCCATTGGTTTCGGCATCGTCGATTCAGGGTGGCAAACGGACCGCCTATATGATCTTTGCGTCCGCAGCCGGGGGAAGCTCTGGCCGTCAAAGGGCTCCGTCGCTTCCTTCGGCACCTGGAGCACCTCGCAGGTGAAAACCCACCGTGGCCTCGTGTTGCATACCTACGTTGATTACACGCTGAAACTCAGCCTCTATTTAGAGAAAATCGAGAAACGACTCGCCCCGCTCCTGCATCTACCGGACGACGCACCGGCTGCCCTCATCCATGGGCTCACCGGACAGCAGTTACTCGAGACCCGCACCCCGAGGGGGACTACAAAGTATTGGAAAGAAATCCGCGAGGATCACTACGGCGACTGCGTGAAACTGGCGGTGCTCTCCCATTGGATCGCCAAAAAGTAATTGGCATGTGCCAAGGTTTTGTCTGCCGATCCTCCCGGATCAGGCATCCCTCGATCTGCTGATCTCGGGACTTCTCGGCCTATGCCTCGAATGACTAAGCCCGCTTCCCAGCGGCCTTTTGACATCCCCCTAGGGGAGCGATGTCACTGAACTATTCGGCTCTTAATAATTACGGACAGGTCACCTACTGCACCCGCTACCTCCGCAGGACTCAGACGGTAAATCAGTTGACCGCCCTGGCTGACACGATTTTTCAGCAAGCGACCGAGGAAGTGACAGTGACCACATTGGGGAATGATGGCGTGCATTCCTCGGGTGAGGTGACGTTCCCGAAGAGCGTCATCGGTTACGCCGTCGAGAAGCTCCTCATGGAGGCCGCTGTCACCGGAGTGACAGGAGATAGCAAGCTTGCGGCAGTGCCCGGACCCGTCATTGCCGACTTCAGTCACCGACTCGTCCGAACCTAGTTTTTTATGGCCAAGAAGACATCCCGCCCGACACGGCAAACGACCCGTCGCGGTCTCCCGAAGATCCCCTCCACCCCCACCGGCATGCCTGCAGTTCCGAACGGGACGACCGGAGGCACCGGCCCCGCCCGGATCAAGGCCGCGTATGGTTACGACGCCGCCGTCCCTTCCATGCAGAGGGGGTACATCTACTGGCCCACACTTTCCCCACGGGATGAGATCAACGTCTGGACCCGCCGCGAGATCGCCCGCAAGGTGCATTATCTCATGGCCAACATGGGTCTGGCCCGCCGCCTGCTCACCTCGATTACGAACATGGTCGTGGGCAACGGATTTACCCCGCAGGCCACGACCCGCGACAGCGAATGGAATGCCCTGGCCGACGCCGCGTACAACCGCCGCGCCCGCAGCGCTTCCACCTATGACGTTTCTGCTCGGCTCACTGGAGTCCAGATGCAGCGTCTCGCTTATTTGACTCAGAAGAAAGACGGCGATGCCGCCATCGTTTTTAGCGAGAGCCAGAGCGGTGGAGCACTTCGCCGTCTCTATTCCGGCACTCAGGTGGGGGAACCGATCGGAACCCTCGACAAGAAAATGAACGACGGCATCGCCGTGGATCGCCTCGGTCGCGCCCAGGCATTCTATTTCCTCGATGACGATTTCTCCAAGACCACCCGGGTCGGTGCTGAGAATGTCGTCTGGTTGTGCAATCAGGAAAGCCCCGGCCAGTTCCGTGGCGTTTCGGCTCTTGCCCATGCAGTTAATAAATTGATCGACATCACCGAGCTGAATGCCTCGGTCATGCAGGGCATCAAGCTCAGTAACCAGATCGGCTATTACCTTGCTTCCTCGGATAAGGAAGCGACCCCCGGCATCATGGACGCCTTGGCTGGCAAGTATCAGACCGATCAGGTCGTCGGCTCGGATACCAACGGCAACCTGCAAAGCATTCGCACGAGCGAAGTCTTCGGCATGGGTGGCGAGATCAAAGAGGTTCCCCCTGGCTACGACATCAGGACATTACTCGATCAGCGGCCCCACCCGAACAGCGTCGAGTTCGTTGAGAATTCCTTGATTCGCGATTGCTGCTGGGGCCTCGGAATTTCGGACGCCCTCGGTTGGTCGATTGCCAAATTTGGCGGAGCAGGGGTCAGGTATGTGCTGGCCGATGCCCAGGCATGGATTGCCAGTGAACAGGCCAACTTTGTCGATACCTGGCTCTCGCGGGATTGGGTCTACACCATTGCCAAGGAGATCAAGGCAGGACGCCTCCGCAAGTGTCAGGATCCCGCATTCTGGTCGCACTCATGGGTTCCTCCCGAGCAGATCACCTGCGACTTCGGTCGTGATGGTCGCATCTATCTGGAGCAACACCGCACCGGTCTGATCTCGACCGAGCGTCTTTACAATCTCAAAGGTCAGGACGCTAAGGAAGAGGTTTCCCGCGAAATGGATTTTGCCCTTTGGAGGAAAAAGGAGATGGAGAGTCGCGGCTTGTCCATGAGTGACCTCTACCCCGAGTTGAAAGTTCAGCAACCCCCCGAGGTGATTGAAACCTCCGACGACCAAACATCCGCAGCCTAATTTGTATGGAAGATCTGAACGCACTGATCGGGGCCTTCGAGGACGTGGGACTGAGTCGCGGCACCATGAATGGCAGCCCGATCACGGTGGCCAGTTGTCATGATGGAGGTCACAAGCAGGTCTCAGGGTGTGGCAGCGTCTTGGAGCACCTTCGTGCATACGAGCGGAAAAAAGGAACCCGCCGAAGCTGGCGCGACTCCATGCAAATGCGAATCCGTCAGAATGTCGTCGAATATCGTGCCCGTCAGAAAGAATTGAAAAAAGGCTAATGCCTTCACGCTTTGACATCCCGCCGAGGGGATGAAGCTTGCACGCATCGCCACCCGTCTCTACGCCACGCCGTGGCACATCCTTCCCGAGTCTCACCGCCGACTCCAGTCGCTCTTTGAGGCGCATCAGACCCAGCCGATCAGTTCTTTCCTGACGGTCGAAAACGACGGCGACCAGGATGACATGGAGCAGAAAGGATACGACGTGCAGGATGGCGTCGCCATCGTCCCGGTGAATGGCGTCATCGGGAAGCGTCTTAACATGCTTGAGATGATGTGCGGTGGGGCGGATGTCGATGTCTTGGTGAATTCCGTCATGAAAGCTGACATGGATCCTTCGGTGACCAGCATCTTGCTCGATGTGAACTCCCCCGGCGGCATGGTGACCGGCACCCCCGAGGCGGCAGCCGCGCTTGGCCAGACCACCAAGCCACTCTACGCCTTCACGGATTCACAGATGTGCTCGGCTGCCTACTGGCTTGCTAGTGCTGCGACCGCCGGGATTTTTGTGACCGGATCGAGTGATGTCGGATCGATCGGCACCTATCTGGCCATGATCGACAGCTCGCGTGCCTACGAGATGGAGGGGCTCAAGCTCGAACTTTTCAAAGCCGGATCTCTGAAAGCCATCGGGCTGGAAGGGAAATCCTTTACCGACGCCGAGCGTGCTTTCTTGCAGGATGGAGTGAACCGGGCAAACAGCCGATTCACTTCCGCAGTCCTGGCAAATCGTTTGGAAGCCACGGGTCGCACGATCAGTGACGCCACCATGCAGGGGCAATGGTTCGACGGGGAGCAGGCCGTGGAGAATGGCCTTGCCGACCGCGTTGTCTCAGGCATTGCCGAGGCGATTTCCCTGATTGCCGAGGATCTGGACGAGGATGGTGACGGAGAGGGAGATGACGACAACGACGGCATGTGAGCCGTCGATTCACCGAACTTTGACACCGCACCTAGTGGAAACCACATGAATATCTTTTCTCAACTCAAAGCCGCCCTTGCCGAAAAGGAGACCCTCTTGGGCAATCTGGCCGCCGCTCAGAATTCCCTCTCCGAGTCCATCGCACTCCTTGAGGCCAAGAACGCCGTGATCGCCGAGTTCGAGCTTGCCGCCGAAGGCCACGCCCTGAGGGTGAGTGAGCTCGAGCAGCTTGCCGCCGATCACGCCTCCGCCCTGGAGAGCGCCAAAGTTCTTCATGCCGAGGAGATCGCCAAGCTCACCGAGGTCAAGGAGACCCTTGAGCAAGCTGAGCGCCAGATCGATGAGGAGGTCGCAGCGGCCACCGTGGATCAGGTCGCGGCCCTTGGGTTCGAGGCCAGTGCTCTTCCGATCGAAGCCGATGCCGCCACGAACGACCCCGCCTCCATCTACGACCAGTGGAACTCCTTGAAGGGTTCCGCCAAGACCAACTTTTTCCGCGAACACAAGGCCGTGCTCCAGAAGTACGACGCCGAGCGTTCCAAGAAATAACCCCGGGAGCAATCCCACCAACCCCAACCTAACCCATAATTCCTCACTATCATGGCCAACTCCATCGCCAGCGATCTTCAGGTACAGGCTATCCTTGAAAACGCCCTTCTGGCGTTCAAGCGTACTCTGGCCCCGATTAACGCTTTCTCGACAGTTTACCGTGGCATCCCTCTCCAGGGTAATGACACGATCACCGTTCCCTACTATCCCCTTCAGGGTACCGCTTCCAGCGACTTCAATGGTTCATACAGCGCCGATGCCGGTACTGTCCAGAGCCGTCCGGTCGTCATCAACAAGCGCAAATATCAGGCGCTCAATATCACCGGCTACGAGCTTGCCCGCCAGCCCCACCTCTCGGTGGAGAAGCTCATGGATCGTCAGGCCGAAGCTCTCGCCCATGACGTCGTGATCGACATCCTGAGTGTCGTGACCGCCGCCAACTATGGCAGCGCCGTTTCCACCGGAGCTCCGACCGCTTTCGATTTCACGGACATCGCGGACATCGTCACCTCCATCAACCAGAGCTACTGGCCCGTCGCCAACCGTTCTCTCGTGCTTTCCAGCACCTACCATGGTGCTCTTCTCAAGGACAGTTCCATTGCGAACTGGAACGCCATGGGTCAGGCCGGTGCGGACGTCAAGCTCAAGGGTGCTCTTACCCACATCGCCGGTCTGGACGTGTTCGTCACCCCGAACATCCCTGCCAACAGCGAGAACCTTGTCGGTTTCGCCACGTTGCCCGACGCCGCGCTTGTGGCCTTCGCCCCGATCGCTCCTGCGGACGACCGCATCACCCGTTACGTCACCGCAACGGATGACAACGGACTCACCCTCGAGTACCGCGAGTACCCGATCCCCGGCTCGGACACCGTCCAGATGGTGATCGAGGCCAACTACGGCTACGGCAAGGGCGAGGGTGCCGCTCTCAAGCGCATCGTCTCCGCCTAAGAGATTTACCTCTCCTGCTCCGCCCCTCCTCTGGAAATTTCCGGGGGAGGGGTTTTGGGCTGAAGAGATCCAACCAAAAAACCAACGATCCCCAAAGATCCGCAAACGATCCCCACCCAACGACATCACCGATGAGAACCTTCATCCTCACGCTTTCCGAAGAAAGCGACCCCCGCAAACCACGGCACAGCATTCTTGCCGGGCCTACCAGTGACTACGCCGCGCTGCGCGAGACTTTTCATGCCAAGAACTCAGACGCCGAGTTCGGAATCATTTCCCTGTGGGATTCCTCCGGGGGAGTCATCCGCCGCAAGAGACTTATTCCAGAAGCTCCCAAGCCAGCCGCCAAAAAACCCAAATCCGAACCCGTTTCTGCCTGATTATTTTATGAATGCTACCGACGCCTGGGCAAAGATCCGCCCCCTCCTTTCGACGATTCCTGCCAATTTGCGCGCCGAAATCGCCATCCTCGACGACCATCTGAAAACCACGGAGCACAAAGTGGAGAGCGCCGTGGAGAGTTTTGTGGAGAAAGTGGAAAAGGTTATTTCCAAGGTCAAGGGAGGCTAGGGAAAATGGCGCTTTCCGACAGCATCGCCCGCATGGCGTCGCGTGCCACCCGCAGCCGTGATGCTTTGGCGAGTTCTGTCACGTACCGTGGCATGACCGAGCGAGCAGTGCTCTCGACTCCCGATCCGAAGCTCGACCTGCAGCTCGGAGGCTACCGGAGCGATGCCAGCTTTGAGTGCCGTTTCCTTCGGGTGATCACCCCGGCCCCCACGCTTGGGGAGTCCGTGACACTGCAATCGACGGGCGAGACTTACCAGATCCTCGACATCATCCCTCCGAGTGGTGATCCGGCACGCGCAACGGAAACCCGCGTCACCCTGAAAACTCCATGATAAAGACACCATGACCGCAGATATCGAACTCGGCTTGATCGGGATCCTCTCTTCCCAGAGCTTCCTTTCGGGACTGGCAATTCATCCAGGGACAAGTTCCGAACAGATTCCCAACAGCCAGCCCCTGTTGATCGTGGAGGCGACCAGTGCCCAGCGCTCGGCTCTTGGCCTTTGGAAATCCACCTGCCCGCTTCGCCTCACGACCCCTGCAGCCGGTGCCAATCTGGCACTGCACCGCACCCGGGCGACCCAGATTGCCGTCTTGTTCGACCAGTATGGTCAGGGGCCATCTTCCCCGTTGGCCGAAGCGTTTAACACATCCCAGAGCTCTTGGAGCTATGCGGGCCTTGCAGGCATGACCGTCCGGGAGCAGATCGATCACGAACGTCATGTGATCGACATCGAGATCGAGATCGGAGTGACCCCAGTGGTGGCGTAATGGCTATTATAAGTTTGTCTGCCGATTGTCCCCAATCAGGCATCCCTCGATCTGGTGATCTCGGGACTGCTCGGCTTTTGCCTCGCATGACTAAGCTGCCGACCACCGTCGGCATCTTTTGACACGGCCCCTAGGGATATGAGCGCAACTTTCGGCGTCGGAACCCCACCGATCTCCACCAATTACACGGGCAATGTCCAGAGCTACACGGACACGACCACGGCCACCATCAAGACCTACCGAGACGAATCGGGCAATACCGTGGCAGCCGATGCGGTTCCAATGAAAGAACGCAAAGTCTCTTTGGAGATCGTCGGATCGGCCACTTTCGGACTTGCCGGAGCTACCACGATCTCGGCTGGAACCTTGACGGTGACTTCGGTCAGTCAGGACGAGACCAATGACGATTTCCCCAAGACCAAGGTGGAGGCCGTCGCTTACACCGCCTCCTAATCGCCCGGCTTTTTCATCCCCATACTTTTTACTCACATGGCTGCAACTTACACAGGCGGAATCGGTATCCATCTTCTTTCGACCACGACCCTGACCAAGGTCACGGCCAGTGAGAAGCTCGAGGTCAAGACCTACATGAACTCCACCGGAGGGTTTGGTGGTATGGCGACCTACGATCCCACGGGGGAGCTGAGTGTCGAAGGATACGGCGATTCCAATCCCGTCACCATTGCCAGCACGACCACCGGCCCCACGGGTTTGACCAGTGGGAAGATCATCGTGGATTCGGTCGAGCAATCTTACAAAAACGACGATTTCTCATCGTTCAAATACACGGCCAAGATTTTCCCGAACGCCACGACCTAGCCACGACCTAATCGGTAACAATTGAGAATGAATTTATGAAAACAGGAAGTACTTACCATTATCTCAAGGACGATCTGGATCCCTTGAAGAGTCCGAACACCCAAGCCATCGCAGCCCTCCTCACCTGTGGTGGGGAACTGGTCAAGGAAGGGGGCTACATGAATGCCATCGGTACCGACGATGGGAAACCGACCAGGACAGTTGTCTGGGTCGCCGAAGATCGGGAAATCATTTTTTCCGATTTCAAGGGGGAAACGATTTCCACCAATGAATTGCTTCGCCGGTGGAATGACCGTAAGTGGCTTTCCGAGAACCTCGATCACCCGATCACCTACCTCCGCACGTTCATGGAGAAGATTGGCAAGCTGCGTGACGCCATTAGGGAGAATCCCCCGCAGCTCCACATTCAGAAGAGCGGTCGCAGCGCCTACATTGCGACGACGCGAGGGCCTGACGGCAAGCTCGTCCCGACTGACAAAGGGAAAAAGATGCTGGAGATCTTTTGAGAAATTAATATGGAACTCAGGAACTCAGGAAAAAAGCAGAAGAAACTTGTTTTCAAGCAATTTACACCGGCTGAGAAATTGTTGGCATCTTTCAGGGAAGTCCATGCCATCGGTTACAAGAGGCAGTTTGTGTCTCCTAATGCCAAACCTCCAAAGCATCCTCTGACCTAACAGCCTAACAGCCTTCAGCCTAATAACCTTTTTTTTATGTCCAAAAAATCATCTCCCTCCGTGCTGAACAAGGCATTCCGTGACACGCCGATTGTTTGGAATGGCATCACTTTCAGCCCTTTCTCCTTGGAGACCCAGTTGATCGTGATCGATGCGGGGCTCACGTTCCTGTACGACCCCTCGGCCAAGCTCACGACGGCGGAGCAACTCCAGCAGATGACTGAGTTCCTGTATATCCATGGGACGGATCCTGATCTTGTACCGTTTAAGAGCGACGATCCTACGGCCTATCAGACTGCCGTGCGTCACTTTGCCCGCAAGATCCCCATGACAGGTTTGGTGGGCCTTCGTTCGGTGGTAGAACGTATCGTGGCAGGCATTACGGAGGCCACGGTTGATGTCCAAGAGAAGCCTGGGTCGGGGAATAAGGAGACGGCCCCGGGAAACTGAGGGAGCCATCCCGCACGGCCTCGCTGGTCTTCACCATTGCGAAGGAGACGGGGTGGCCGGAACGCCAGATCCTGCGGATGCCTTTGGCACGCTTGCTGCAGTATTTGCATGCTTGCTGGCGGAGTCACGACGTTTGGACGGTGGACCCGAGTCCTTCGAAGGAAGCGCAGTTGGAGGAACTCGACGCACTCTCTTCCTATTTTGACATTTCCTCAGAGGAAGAAGACACCCCGGAAATCTCATGGCCTTTGTAACGATCCAACCCCGCAACACGGACAAGTTCCTGAAGGCTTTTGAGACCTACATGCGGGATTCCAAGCGCTCACGGACGGAGGCGATGAAGACTCAAGCACGCGGTATCCTGCGATCGGTCATCTCCGTCACTCCTCCGAGCGGTTGGGATGCTGCAGCCAATGATGGCAAGGGCGAGATGACCACGGGAAGCGATTCCAAGAAACGGGGAGAGCAAGCCGTTCTGAACGATCTGGCCAAGATCATGCGTTCGGCTGGCAGAAGAACTCCCACGTCTGGATCTCCTGCATCGGTTCATCGTTCTTTTCGCCAGGCATCGACCGGCCGGGTGGAGAGAAGACTGAACAAGGGAACAAAAGACGAACGATTCTTGATTGAATCCTCCATTCTGAATGCTTACCGCCAGCAGAAAAAGAAGATGGTCGGATTCCTTGCCAGTGGGTGGCTGCCTGCAGCAAAGGCGCTGGGGAAAATCCGTGTGCCTACCTGGATCTCGCGGCACGCCGCCCCGGGCGCCATGACTTTGAGCGTGGGGGCCAAGGGGATCGCTTTCCGTGCCAGCAACGAGGTCAATTTTGCAGGCCATGTGAAGGACATGCAACGCCGCGTCGATTACGCGGTGAATAACCAGATCAAGAACATGGTGAAGATCCTAAAGAATCTGGAAGAGAAGCAAATGGCCTCATCCGGCTTCCCGATGAAATAATTTTATGAGTTCTGGCGTCCAATTCTACCTCGACCTGATTACAGGGTCGTTCGATTCCAAGCTCGGCAATAGCAAGAACGAGCTCAAGGCTTTCAGTGAACAAGCGGGGAAGATCGGCGATCATCTCGATTTCAAGGCACTCCTGGCACCGATTGCCGAAGTGACCGCAGCGCTTACGACGATTGGCGGCATCATGGCCGGTATCCACGGGGCCGTGGAGCTGGGGGATGGGATGGTCAATCTGTCGAACCGGACGGGTATTGCCGTGGAGAATTTGATGATGATGCGTCGTCTCTTCAAGGATTCGGGCGTCGAAGCCGAGAAGATCGGCCCTGCGGTGAACAAAATGCAGAAGTATTTGAGTGAGTCGGCTAGCACCAAGGGGGGTTCCCCCGTACTGACTCAGCTCAATCTCGATCCCAAAGCCGAGGCAAATAAAGCTCCGGCGGAAGCGTTTAGGGATATAGGGACGGCCTTGGCAGGTATGGGCAATCAGAGCGATAAAATCAAAGGGGACATCGCCATTTTTGGAAAATCGGGCGGGGAACTACTACAAGTTTTCCAGAATCCCGATTTCAAGAACATGGGGGATCTCTCCAATACGGCCAAGCTCATGGGAGAGAATGCCTATTTGTTCAAGGAAGCTCATGACCAGTTGGAGCATATCGGGGGCAAGCTCTCGGGTCTTTTCATCGGCATGGCTGGACCGATCATGGCGGCGATTGAGCCATTGCTGGAGCTTGGCAATTCCATCGACCTTTCGGGGATAGGTGAAGCGATCGGATCGTTCTTTGAGAACTTTTCCACCGATTTTGATGAGGAGATGCGTCAGATCTTTGAAGGACTTGTCCAGGGGATCATGAATCTGATCGGGGAACTTCCCATGCTGATCTCCGGTCTTGTCGGGGTGGTTGCGGGGCTCATTGAACGACTCGGAGTGCTGCTCGTCCACATGTTCAAGACTCCGCTGGATTATTTCCAAGCCGGTCTTCAGGCGGCGATTGAGCAGGTGATGCAGGGGATGGGCAAGATCCCGGGTCTCAATAAACTCACCGGGACGGAGGGCTACAAGGCCAGCAGCTTCGATGACATCCTGAAGCAGACTCAGGCCGAAGGAAACGGGGCCGAACAGCTTGCCCAGGCGGGCAAGGGTGACGCCAATGCCTTGATCGGCGAGGGACTCGGTCAGGTCGGGGAGTATCTCAAGAGTGCGCTGATCGATCCGATGAAAGGGGCCTTCACGGCCACGGACGCCAGCAAGGAACAGCTTGCCAAAGCACGGGAAGAATCTTCCAAGAAGTTCAAACACCTCGGCGGAGATGAAGAGGCTGAGGGATTTGGGAAATCCAATGCCTTTGCCGATTCGCTCCGCAAGATCGGGGGTGGAGGACTCGCCGGGGGTCAGGGCGATCCGTTGCTCGATGAGAACAAACGGCAAACATCGTTGCTTCAAAAAATCGCCGACGGCATGAAGCGCCCCATGCAGCCCTCCATGGCGGGAGATAACTGGGGAATGGTCTTTGCCCGTCCTTAAAAACGATGAGTCTGGATGATGGACATATCCTGATCGGCGAACGCCGTTCGATCGACAAGACGGGTCTGGAAAAGATTTCCCGCCGTGTCTTTTTTTCTTCGTATCAGGCAGCGGTTACGGGGGCCTACAACGAGGTGGATCAGACCTACGACGACGCCTTGTTTGTCGGTGCTCAAGCCCAGGGCGATGAGGCTGGGAACTGGATTGCCCAGTTCGATTATGAGAAAGTCTCGGGCGATTCCAATGATTCCGACGACATTGGATTGGTGGAGGAGCTTGATTTCTCCATGAGTCAGAATCCGGTGCAGAGTTCGCCGAATTTTTCCAAAATGGTGACCGCCTACGGATGGGACACCGCACAGAAAGCATTTCCGCAAAGCCTGCCGGATGGCACGGCCTCCCCGGTGTATGGGACGACCGATTTCCTTTCCTACACGTGTGTGTATCGCCAGACCAAGACCGTGAGCGAGTTGCCTTCCGATCTCTTTGAGAATATCGGCACGATCATCGGCGATCCTCCGTTTAAGAAACTAGAAGATCCCGCCATGGGTGATGACCGGACATGGCTTTATTTGGCACCGAAGATTTCGACCAGAGGGAATGCGTTTCAGATTGTGCAGGAGTGGATGCTCTCGGGAACGGGTGGGTGGCTGGAGGCTATTTATTCCAAAGACTCATTGAGCGTTTTGGAAGTTTCGGCCAATTAACAAACCATGAGTACTTTTCAAACCATTGGCGGAAGTTTTTCCTTGGATCGCACGGGGCTCTTTTCTTCGTCGGAGAAATACGCTTTTCCGATTGAACCGGGGACGCCTGACTTCTCGGCTGCGGAAGCTTTTGCCAAAGCTTATGAGGATGCCAGTTTTTCAGTCGATGAGAGTGGTTGTTTCATTGTGGGCGATTTTCGTGCCACGGATGCCCACGGGATGATTCAAGAGACCTTGGATTTCTCGATGAAAGAGGAACCGATCCAGAGTCATCCGAACTTTGGGATCGGTCAGGCCGATTCGATTGCGACCATGTATGGATACAATGAGACCACCAAAGAGTTCTCCATCAATGTCCCGGATGCCTCGCTCCTCTCCGACATCCAGACGGCCCCGAATCAAAATGCCGGGGGAGGGGATAACCCGATGTACGGGGTGACCAGTTATCTCTCGATCGGGTGCATTTTTCGACGGACTCAAACGGTGGCTGATCTTGGCGATATTGATGGTCTCTTTGATAATATCGGTCTGATTTCCGATCTTCCGGGTGATACCTTGATAGAGGTGCCGGATCTTGCGTCTCGGAATTGGCTGAAGCTCGCGCCGAAAGTCACATCGAGAGCCGGGGTCTTCGAGGTGAGTGAGCAATGGCAGCTCTCGGGGGCCGGTGGCTGGAATTCCATTTTGTATAAGGCCACCGCATGATCCCATTACCTCCCAAGGTCGCCCCCGGTGATCCCTTTACCGCCAAGTTCTGGAATCAGCTCCGAGATTGCGTGGCCGCGCTTCGCCCTCAGTCCGGGGCCAATACCCGGATCACGCAGAACCCGAATGGGTTTTCCATTTCTTTTGTCCCTGCGGGCCTGAACTGGTCTCACCCATTTCGCGTGAATAAGCAAGGAAGCGATTACACCGTGGAACTTGGGTTGATCAATCAGATGGAACCAACCATCAGCAATGTGCCGATCTCCGGGATCGATGCCAAAACGGGAAAACCGGTAGCCGGAGGAGCCCCGAAACTTTCGATCGGAACGGATTTCGATACCGAAGGGCGGATCTGGGTCGTGCTGAAGATCGTGATCGACGCCACGGGGCTGATCACTGCGGCGACGATTTCTACAACCAATGTCTGGCCGAAACCCCTGGATCCCTTTACGGCTTGGCATCCCATCGCCCTATTCAAAAAACAATCCGGCGAACCGAAACTCTACCAGCAGACCTATCACAATCTTGGGCATCAATGGCTCAAACCTGCCTCGGGTGTGGGACGGCATTTTTTTTGGGCCGTATGATTGCAGCTCGTGAAGTGAATGAACTGCTCGACCGCATGGCGGCAGCGCGTCCGCAGCCGGGGGCGTATTGTGAAATTCGAGAAACTTCGGGAGGATATGCAATCACTGCCAAGGATTCTTTTCCGTCGGTTCCTCATCCCTGGCTGACGACGGCCTCGTGGGATGCCAAGGCCAAGCAATGGAACGCCTCGGTGGTGGCTGGATTCGTGAATGGCATCGACCCCCTCTGTTCGGCGGTGGATCCTCAGACGGGCAAACTGATTTCCGTGGGATTGACGGCGGATCCCGTGTTGCCGTTGCTTTCCGTGGTGGATCGGACGGCTGGCAGTCTTTCGGGTGTCGATTTGCCGATTCCGGCTTTTTTTGCGGAACTGGGAGCGGCGGTTGATAAATCAGTCTCTCTCGATTCCTCGGGGAACATTGCCCAGGGAGAAAACGCCCCCGGATGGCGTCGCTTGCTCTCCTGTGATCTCTATCTCTCCATTGCACGGCTTGGAATCAATGGAACGATCCAAATCAATGACAATCCCGGAGGGGGTTCGGTCACCTCGCTTGTTCCGTCGTTTGATAGTTCCGCCTTGTCCACGTATGGTACAAGGCCCCGGTTCAAGGTAATTAAGAATCTGAAGATCCAGCAGGAAGAGACAGCGGCTCAGAAACTCTTTGCCACATGGACAAAACAGCAACTCGCTCCTGATATTCCGTATGATGAACTTTTGATATCGACGGTGTTTTTCCTTTCCCCTCCGAAGACCGATGCCGCCGCCCCTCTCGATGGCACATGGACGCCGTATGTCCAGCACTCGATTTTTTATAACTTGCTGTATGCCGCACAGACTGTGGCTCAGTTGCAACACCCTCTCAATCCCATCGTGCTCTATACGGGGCTCGCCGGTGGGCTGGGGGATGCGATTGTGAATGAAGATCTTTCGACAATCAATGATGCTTCCAGTGCGCTTTCGACTGGGCTTGCTCAGATTTCTCAAAAAGGAATGTTTTGGAGCATTTAAGCACCCCAAAAAATGACCGATCTTAATCTTAAAGCCAACAACGCCAAGCAGGCGGCAGCCGATCAAAAGAAAAAAGCCGCTCCTCTCGATCCTGCGTATCCGTGGGTCGTGTTGCCTTTTAATCCTCAATTTTTTGGGATTCCTCAAGAAATCACTCAAGCGGATCTGCCAGTTTCTTAGGCTCTTTGACATGACTGGCAAAGGATATGGCCAGCAGTTTCCTTGTCTTTGCCGATCTCACGGGTCGGCGTGCCGTCACGAAGGTTGGCGGGACGAATTTCACTTTTCCCACGTTTACCGGGGGAGAGGCAATTTCGCTTGGTTTGCGGTTTTGTGAGACCAAGAGCGGGGTCTCCACCCAGGTCTTCCCGAACGTGGCCGGGATGCGTGCCTCGATCGGGTTCAGCGACACGCCTCCGACCGGAGGGACGTTTGCCCTTTCGATCGATGGAATTTCCACGCCCTCGCTCCCTTTTTCTGCTTCGGCTTCCGATTTACAGACCGCCATCAATGCCATCTTGACCGGCGGGATGACGTGTTCGGTTCGCGTGGATGGCATCAGTTTTGTCATCACGTTTTCCGATGGAGTCGCGCACACCATCGTGGAGCATGCCAACAACCTTGATCCGGTTTCCCTGATCCGCGTCCGCACCACGCAGCTTGCCAGCACGGTCGAACACGAAGTGACGCTTGTCCAGGCACCGCTTGCCGCAACGAATGTCTGGTCCCCTGTGCTTCCTCCGCGCCCTTCGGTGACCATGGTCATGGAGGGGATGACCTCGGTTTATGGTCTCCCCAGCCCCACCATCCAGAACCTGACCATCCCCGCCACCTTTCAGGGGACTTTCAACCTGACATGGAATAACCGCACGACCGCGGCCCTCTCGGTCGATTCGGGGGTCAGTCAGATTGCTAGTGCGCTCAATGCCCTTTGGAGTGGAGTTGGTCAAAGTGTCACCGTGCTGAACCCTCAAACGGGTGTTGCTCAGATTGTTTTCGATGGATCGTCGTTCAATGGCACGGCTCAACCACTCCTGACGGTTTCCGTGATCTCGGCTCCTCCGGGGGATAACACCCTGCTCCTTGATCTCAACACCTCGGGATGTTACGAAGCGCTTCGAGTAGCCGATACGAGAAACGATCTTTTTTTGGAAGTCGAGGCCGACATCTTACCTGATGGACAATCAAGCTCTGATTCTTCCAACAAGCAAACCGTCACCCTCTTCCGCCAAAAGGCATCGCTTCAGCGTCCCATTAATTGGCCTGGA
Source organism: uncultured Spartobacteria bacterium (assembly GCA_903831635.1). Taxonomy (GTDB): domain Bacteria; phylum Verrucomicrobiota; class Verrucomicrobiia; order Chthoniobacterales; family UBA6821; genus UBA6821. The sequence goes on along the minus strand of CAIKYN010000414.1, from coordinate 4,305 downwards.
TTGGAGACGGCGAGTTCGATCAACTGGGCGCAGCCTCCGGGCCCTTCGAGCTATCTACCGTTCGACCCGAGTCAGGTCATCACCGGCCAGCAGTTCTATTCCGCAGCCGTGGGTAATGGAACGTCCACGGTCTACACCGTGACCCATAACCTCGGAACTTCAAACCTGCACCTGACCCTTCGCAATAATGCCACGGGGGCCTTGCTGATCAATGGCACCGACTACCATGCCGTGGTCGGGACATCGACCGTGGTGCTGACATTCCCTTCGGTACTCACGAGTGGTCAGGTCGTGGCGGTGATCTCGACCGCAGGCCCCACAAGCGCGTTTGTCTCTAATATCGTCATCGACCCTGCTCAAGTGACTGGCCTCTCTTCCACGCTGAATTCTTTGAGTAATTCCGTCACGGAACTTGCCGCAATCCTACCCACAACGGCGGGAGCCGGTACGGCGACTTCGGGACTGGCTGTTACTTTCCCTCTGACCGTGCTTTCTGAGTGTGTCGGTTATCTTGGAACGGCAAAGTCCGACCCTAAGACAGGTTATCTTTCCACGGCATTGCCGAATCGTCCTCCCTCCCTGGCTGTTTCTTCCAATTACGACCGTGAGCTCTGGAGCGTTCCGATGAACAGCTCCATGTTGTCGCTGGGCCGCACGCTCTCGATCGACTGGGGTGTCACGCTGCAGGCCCTTCGGGCAAATTGTGGTGTGAGCTACAACCTCGTCGTCGAGATTGGCAATTATACCGAGAGTGGAGGATTGGCGGTGACTTGGAACACGGGATCTCCTGTTTTCGTCCAGCCAATTGTAATGACCGAAGATCTGATCACCCACAGCTTCGGGGTTTACATTTCCCGACTCATGGTCGGATCGACCGACACTCTGCATCTCGATCAGCAGAAATACGGCATCACCACCGGCAACAACGCCGCCGCACCTTCAAGTGCCGATTTTGTGATCCGGTGCCGACTGATTGGCCTTTCCACGGAATCCTCCCAGAGTGATCCTCGTGCCTGGATCAGCTACGGATTGGTGCCGAGTTTGACGGCAGCAAATGGCGCATCGGCAGCCCAAGTAAAAATACAATAATGTCTTTAACTCCTGTACCCCCTGGTATTATTACCTTAAGTGGGTTGTCTGTTGTCTATAATGGTTCACCTCAATCCATTACGGCAAGTGCCTCTGACGGGTCATCGGTAAGTGTCACATACAATGGCTCCAGCACTCCGCCGACCAATGCTGGAAACTATTATGTGGTTGCGACAAGTGTGCTCGAGGGCGTAACAATCACGGCTTCTGCTCAATTCTACATTACGCCCGCACCGGCCACGATTACGTTGTCGGGGGCGATGACGGTCACTTATGACGGGTCATCGCATGGCGTGACCGCAACCACGACTCCCAGTGGGCTGACGACATCGATCACTTACAACGGATCAACGACGCCTCCAACAAACTCTGGATCCTACACAGTTGAAGCAATAATTGTTTCTAGTAATTATGTTGGTTCTATTTCTGAAACATTAATCATCAAAGGTCAGGTTTATTATTATAATAACGCGACATCAGATGCGAATCTTCTGACTTTAGGTAATTGGTGGAACAATAGTTCCCACACGACCGCCGCCACAAGCCTCCCCACGGCCTATGATACTGTCTACATCGATGGATTAGTAAATGTGTTGCGAAGCGAAGGATCAACCATTGTTGCTTACGACACGGTGATCATCGGGAAATACAGCACGAACCTTCAACTTTACCCTGGTGGACCCGATCAGTATGGGTGGGGACAAAATGTGACATGCAACCATTTCGAAATGTGGAATGGAGCTTCGTTCTATTTGTCGGCATCGCCGAATTCCATAGCTTTTGGAGGATCGGTTTCTTCGACGTTCCATTATCCTTGTCCATTGCCGATTTTGCATCTTGCCGGGTATGCAAACGCTTTTTCTTCACCTAATATCGAATATATTGGTTATCCGTACGCCATAGCCCAGACTGCCAGTGATCTTGCGGTTCAACAGCTTTGGATCGATAAAACAAACCATGGCACGGCACAATGGGGTCAGCAGCCTGTTAATAATGGTCAACCGTCGTGGAATGTTACCCAGACAAGTATTTCTCCAGGCACGCTGAAGGAAGGGGATGATTTTCTTTTTCAAGTCGCATTTCACGCGGGGTCATCTTTTCTCGATCCCCAGATCACCATGATTTTTTGCACTTTTCTTGATCCGGCAAGCCGATCCGTGGTGCTCTCTTCAGCAAATTTTATCCCGTGCGTGGTGACAAGCTGGGGTGATCCTTCGTTTTTCTCGTATCTTTTATATTTTCCGATCACTAGTCCTGCTCTTTCCAAGTGTTTTGGATCTTTTGCGGACGGAGTGATTGAAACCGTGACATTGATTGGGGAAATCGCATGGCAGGAAGTCAATCAGACAGGTGTGGGGCCAAGTTTGATCAATCGCCGCAGCCAGAATTTCCCTGTCACCATTACTCGATCACTCAATCAAGAAGCTGATTTCACCTCATGAATACGCTGAATTCCTTTTCGGTCGATATGGTGACTCGCGTGGTCACTGGAACACTTCCTGATCTGGAAAAATACGGGGATGATCTGCTTCTGGAAATAATCTTTCGGAACAATGCGACCAATGTGGATCCCGGGGGGGCACCGGAACTATATCCGATTACTTCGATCTTGCTGACCTTGAAGAGTTCCGACACCGGGGAAATCATGCTTCAGAGCGATGCCTGGAACTATCATTCGGAATCGAATTCCTATTACCTTCATGCCTCGTTGACAGGTTCAGCCTTGCAGCAGGCCCTAGGTTCCGGTCAATCCCTGTCGCTTTTGGGAGAGATTCAGTGGGTGCAATCCAACCCTTTCTATGGATCACAAAACGGAAACATCGGCCCCGCTACATTGCGAACAAGTTCCCAGAATTTCACGGTGACCGTGGGTGCATCTTTGACATAGGCCGCCTGATGTGGCGACGACTCTCTCACTGACATCGGCAAATCAAGCAGCCCTCACGCGTGGAGCAGACTATTCATTTGGCATTTCTCTTAGCGACGAAACTACCGGATCAGCAATAAATCTGACGGGTTACACGGCCTCGATTGTTTTGCTCCGTGCTCCGGGGGCGGATTTGCTGGCTACTTTTTCGACCACGGTGACAAATTCTTTGATCACGGCCTCGCTCGGTCATGCCGTCACGGCGGCGCTTTCGCTTCCCTTGGCTGATTCGGCAGGACTTCGAGCTTATTGGGTCAAGATACTGCTGACCCGCCCTGATGGTTCCGTGATTTCAGGCGGAGAAGGCCCCCTGGAGATTCTTCCCTAATTTTTTCCGATGGCCGATATCACCGTCACAATCACACCGCCTCCGGTGGTCAATGCCACGGTGGCACCGAATCCACCGACCGAGATTGTCACGCTTGCCGTCGGTGTGCCCGGCACCAATGGAACCAATGGAACAAATGGTACGAATGGATCAGATGCCTCGGTGACTTCCGAAAATATCGCCTCCGCACTTGGTTTTGTTCCTGTTTCTCCCGCACAACTAGCATCTGCCATTTCTACTGCCGAAAATTTTTCAGTGGTCGTGAGTCAGGGGGCGGATGATGACGCGCTCGTCTACTCCATTGCTCTCTAAAAAAAATGAAACAGCTCCTTGATAATTATTCCATCTCCGGGCGAGCAATCACGCTGATTGGCGTTAATCTCCCGCAAAATCACATTTTGCTCATCACAGACGTGAGCAATGGCGGTATCCTCTATAGCCTAAAAAGCGGTAACGGGACTTATGTGCAGGGAACCAACAGTGTATTGACGCTCTCGGGAACCGGGATAATCGGCCCCGTGCTAGCTATTACCTATGACGATGGCGTAACGTCCACTAATGGGCTTTCTGGAGTCTCGCTAACGGCAGGAGTTTCGCTTTCGGGAGGGCAAACCCTCACGGCAGCCCTGGCTAATGGGTCGACGCTTTCGTCTTCGATTTCGAATTTCCCAGCGGTTCAGAACGTTTCGCTCGTGGGCGATAGCCTCACGGCCATTCCCGCGTCGCTGACGGCCGGGGTCTCACTTGCGGGTAACCAAACCCTCACGGCAGCCCTGGCTAATGGGTCGACGCTTTCGTCTTCGATTTCGAATTTCCCAGCGATCCAGAACGTCTCGCTCGTGGGCGATAGCCTCACGGCCATCCCTGCCTCACTTACGTCAGGAGTTTCGCTTGCTGGAAATCAAACCCTCACGGCAGCCCTGGCTAATGGGTCGACGCTTTCGTCTTCGATTTCGAATTT
>CAIKYN010000413.1 GCA_903831635.1 uncultured Spartobacteria bacterium | reverse complement strand
GCCACCGTGATGCGGTAGAAGGGATGGTTGCGGGCGCCTTCGCGGCGGAGTCGGATTGCTACTGCCATGGGAGTCGGTTCGGTAAGGGTTGGTTTGGAGAGAGGCCGGGCATTCCGCCGGAAGCGAAACGAGACATCATTTTTTTCATTTTTCCAGTGTTCTTGGCCAGTTTTTTCATCTGACCAAACCTCAGGAGGAGGTTGTTGACCTCGGTGACGGAATTTCCACTGCCGCGAGCGATTCGTTGGCGACGTCGCGCGTTGAGGATCTCGGGGCGCTTTCGTTCGCCGGGCGTCATGGATAGAATGATCGCCTCGACCCGCTGCAGTTCTTTTCCATTCACTGCGGGACTAGGGAGATTAGCCGCACCGGGGATCATGCCAAGCAGATTTTCTAGGGGGCCCATCCTTCGGATCATCCGTAACTGGCTGAGAAAGTCCTCCAGATCGAAGGAGGCGTTCTTCATTTTAGCCTCCAGTCGGGACATTTCCTCCACTTCAACGACCTCCGCGGCCTTCTCAACCAGACTCACGATATCCCCCATCCCAAGGATCCGGCTGGCCAATCGATCAGGATGGAAGGGCTCAAACTGCTCCACCTTCTCGCCGACACCGGCGAACTTGATCGGCTGTCCGGTCACCGACCTCAGGGAAAGGGCGGCACCACCACGGGCATCACCGTCGAGTTTGGTGAGAATCAAGCCAGTCAGACCAAGGGCGGTGTGGAATTTCTCCGCAACACTGACCGCCTGCTGGCCGGTGGCAGCATCGCAGACCAAGAGAATCTCTTGAGGACGAATCAGCTCCTTAAGCCTTACCAGCTCCTCTACCAACGAATCATCGATCTCCCGACGGCCTGCGGTATCGTAGATCTCGACGTTGCCCCCTTGGCTCTCGCACCAACTCTGGGCGCGGCGAGCGACGGAGAGGACATCCTTTTCGGAAGGATCGGGACGGAAGACCGGGACCTCGATCTGCTCACCAAGTGTGGCGAGTTGGTCGATGGCGGCGGGTCGGACAAGATCGAGGGCAATCAGGAGGGGAGAACGTGCAGTCTCCCCTTTCATCGTGCTGAAGAGACCGGGATTCTTGAGCAGGCGGGCGAGCTTGGCCGAGGAGGTGGTCTTTCCCGCACCGTTCAGACCGACGATCAGGATGCGGGTCGGCTTGCCGAAGTTGATCGGTGCAGCGTCGCCACCGAGAAGCTCCGTCAGCTCGTCCTGAAAGATTTTGACGATCTGTTGGCCGGGGGTAACGCTCTTGAGGACCTCCTCCCCCATCGCGCGCTCCTTGACCTTGGCGATGAACTCCTTCGCCACCGCGAAGTGGACATCCGCATCGAGCAACGCCAACCGCACTTCACGCAGGGCGTCGGAGATATTCGACTCCGAGAGACGACCGTGACCACGAAGGTTCTTGAAGGTCTGCTGAAGCTTATCGGAGAGGCTGGAAAACATTGGGTCAGGTAATAGTGAAAGCTGCGTGCATTGGAGGGTCCGATGAATATGGAATTCAGGGAATCAAGAATCCATCACAGTTTTTGGGTTCCGCATACGATCCCTTGCAAAAAAATTCACTCCTATACCCTTGGAACCTCATTCCCTAATCAATCCCTAGGAGAGCAGATCCGGCTGGACGTCGGAGACACGATTCTTGGGCGCTGGCAGGCCAAGCTTTGCATAGGCCTTGGGCATCGCGACGCGACCCTGCGGAGTGCGGGAGAGATACCCCTGCATGATCAGGTAGGGTTCGTGCACATCCTCGAGGGTGCCGGCCTCTTCACCGACAGCGACTGCCAGTGAGTTGAGACCAACGGGACCTCCCCCGAATTTATGAATCAAGGCCTCGATGATCCTCAGATCCATCTCGTCAAATCCCTCGGCGTCGATGTCGAGCATCTCCAGCGCCTTGGAAGCAGAGTCTTTATTCACGACTCCCCCGGTGCGGACCTGGGCAAAATCGCGAACCCAGCGAAGGAGATTGTTGGCAATACGTGGCGTGCCGCGCGAGCGGCGGGCAACCTCCAGCGCTCCCTCCTCGTCGATCGTCATTCCGAGGAGTCCTCCGGTGCGCAAGACGATCTTCCGCAGTTCCTCGGCCTAATAGTAATCGAGGCGGCATTTCATGCCGAATCGGGACCGTAGCGGCGAACTAAT
>CAIKYN010000412.1 GCA_903831635.1 uncultured Spartobacteria bacterium | reverse complement strand
GCCCGCAACACCGAGGAGGCCGGCTCACTCACCATCATGGCGACCGCCCTGATCGAGACCAATAGCCGCATGGACGACCTCATCTTCCAGGAGTTCAAGGGTACCGGCAACATGGAGCTCGTTCTCGATCGCAAGATCAGCGACCAGCGCATCTATCCCGCCGTCGACATCTTCCTTTCCGGAACACGTCGCGAAGAGCTCCTGCTCAATCCCGAGGAGATGCATAAGATCAACATCATCCGCCGCGGACTCGCCGGTCACAAACCGATCGAGGCCATCGAGCGTCTCCTCTTCTTCATTCGTCGCTATCCGACGAACACAGAACTCCTCAAAAACATCCCCGGTTAGGAGGGAACTTTCGGCGCTGGGCTACACTCTGATCCCTCGCGTCAGAACCTCGTGCTCTGGTCTTGGTCTAGCCTCTAAAAATCCTAAAGCCTAGGGAAACGCTAAAGCTTTTCCCGACCCTCGCTTTCAGCCTTCAGCCTTCGTAGTGGAATCGTAGCTGGGCGATCTCCAGGTTCTTTCCGGAAACCCTGTAGACCATGCGGTGCTCTTCCGTGATCCTGCGTGACCAAAATCCTGTCAGGGCATGCCTAAGAGGCTCCGGTTTTCCAATACCCTCGTAGGGGGAGCGGGTCGTGTCTTTGATGAGTTCGTGGATTCTCCGGACGATCTTTTTGTCCGTTTGCTGCCAGTGCAGATAGTCCTCCCATCCTTGCGGGGAGAAGAGAAGATTCATGCCTTGGTGCCGGTTCCCTCGAGATCCTTGAGTTTTTTGGAAACCGTCTTTCCCGCATCGAGGCTCTCGATCGAATCAAGAAGGCGCCTCGCGTTGGCCGGCGATCGCAGGAGATAGGCGGTCTCCTGAAGTGACTCAAAGTCCTCCAGAGACAGCATCACTACTGCCTGATCACGGTTACGGGTAATGATGACCGGATCATGATCCTGACAGACACGATCCATCGTGGAGGCCAGATTTTCACGGGCGGCAGAGTAGGTGAGGGCAGTCATATGGACAACATGTTGTCCAACTAATCCGAAGTCAACAGATAGTCATTTTTATTCCCTCCGCGTCTGGCGCCTCCGTGAGAACCTCAGGCTCCTCCCCAGAATTTTCAGATAAGTTCCTAGAGAAGTGATGCCAGAAGGGCTTAGGCCTCCGATTTGGCAGTTTAGGATATCCTAGAGCGATTTTTGTTTAATCCCGGATTATGCGATAGCGTGCAGTCAACAGCTTTGGGTGCTTCACCTGGATGGTGATCTCGGCGATCGTTAAAATTGTTACACCGTGAAAAGGGTTAAAAAGGACTGAATCCTATCATCATGAATTGGGGATACCCCCCTCTCATACCGTTCATCTAGCTTCCACCTGCGTTCGATGCTCCGATGCACCCTCATCTCCACGTTATAACGTTTCAACCTTTCTAACGATTTTAACTCCTCGGCATCCCGGCTGGATGGTTGCTAATGCAAATTCTAGGTTAATATGTCGCTTAGTTTACAAGGATAAAAACTGAGAGGGTTGGCCACAAAAGACACAAAAAGCTCAAAATTAAACAGGGCAGAAGGAGTACCCTCTTGTGCAATCTCTGCATCTTGTGGCTACCATCTTCCTCATTGCGACAAGATAAAAAGAAACTGCCCTAAACTTAAGCCTCCCCACCTAGATTGCGCGAATCAGGCTCCTTTCGGGACTGGAACTTCAAGCTTTCGGCAAATGGATTTAGCTGTAAAACGTTTCACTTCTCGATGCCTGGGGATGGTTTGGATTTCCCCATTAGCAGGATTTTTCTAAATCGAGTGAGAGGCTCCTTCCCTTGCCAACTCACATCCATGCTCGCGCAGATGGGCGAGCAAAATCCTCGCGCTTCACGCTGCGATGACTTCGAGCTTGTCGCCAAGCATGAGAGCCTTGCGGGCTTCCTCACGTCGAAATTCCAGAATATCATGCACTGCTGTGCGCAGGTTCTGAACGCATTCCTCCGGGGTTTCTCCTTCGCCATTTGCCTCCGGGAACTCCACGCAGGTTGCCGCAAAGCCGGATTCTCCGTCTAGCGAGCAATCGTGGAGAAGCATCGTAACTTCCATGATCTTTACCAATCTTCTACCTGAACGAGTTTGTCAACTTACTCCGCAACTTGCCATTGATTGTTGAGATATCCTCTGCACTTATCTGTCTCTTTTCCCTTATCGGAACAGATCGGCGTGCGTACCAGTTCGTTCCAGACGGAGGTGGTCCTTTTCCAGGGTATAAATCAATAACCAATACCGGACCTTGGGAAGGGTCGGGATAGCCTGCGATTAATCGCAGCCCAAGGGGCGCTACACGCGGGAGCGAGAGCGGCAATCCGGTTCGATGATCTGTTCAGTTTTTGTATTCACTCGCTCCCGCAAGGCTCACCCTTGAACTCATCGATTTCCGACAGGAGCGACAGCAGTTCGGGAGTGATAGTGATGGACTCTGTATTCACGATACCTGAATATACACCCGATTACACCCGATTGTCTCCCGCAATAATTACCTGATTACACCAGATTAAGGTATTGGATCAAGTGATGTCCGGGCACAAAAAAACGGCCGGATTACTCCGGCCGCTTTCAAGAGTGATAAGGAAAAAGGATTAGTCCTTCTTAGGCTTGATCGGGGTCGATGCGGGTGCCGCATTGGTGCCACGAGCCGCCTGCTGGGCCTGGATCTGCTGGGCCAGATTCTGAACGGCATTCTGGAGATCGGTGAGAGGGACCCATCCGATCAGGTTGCCCTGCTGGCCGGTGGCCTTGTCGGCGAACGATGCTGCATTGAGAAGACGAGCCTCGCCGGTCTTCGTGTTCCACTGAACCACGGAGTCGACATCCTTGTTGGCGATCGTGATCTTCGTCGCGATGCACTGGAAGGTGCCTCCGGAATTGGTGGCCGTGTCAGCCTTGGCTGCTGAGAGCGAGAGGGCAAGTGCCGAAGCGGCAATAAGGGAAGTGGTGAGGAATTTCATGAAGAACGGAAACATAATAAGACTTCCCTGAGAATCAAGCGTAAAAGAGCCCGTTTTCCTGCACCTAACTCTTATTCCCGACTCCTGCTGATCTTAGTGAGCGACTCTGCTCGATCTCGTACATGTTCCGGAGCTTTTCGAAAAAGGCCGTCAGGATGTCGGGGGGTGGAGAATTCTCGCTGAGTGCATCATAGCCTTCGTCATCAGGTGAAGCGATTCCCGAGCAGAGACGGCGGAACGCCAGATCGATCTCCGAGCCGCGGTTTGCCTTTTCAAATGCCTCGACCATGTCGCTGATCTCGAATCCATGATCATGGAAAAGGGTGTGTAGATCGAACCAGTCGCGTGATTTCGAGCGCCGTGCAGCGACCAGGCATTTCAGCGCAAACACCTCCTTGGTCGTCGCAATCCGGGGGAAATCGTTCTGCTCCTCCCGAATTCCAAAGAGAGGCCAAGCAGATCTCTCCTCCGCCAAGAAGGTCACCTTTACCCCCTGTTCTGAGATGAAATCCTGCTGGTAATCGTGAAGTGATTGACCAGCGATTAGGAACTCATCGTAGCTTGCGAGATTGTCATTGCGAGTCCAGTCGGGGAACTTCCGAAGCAGTAGAGTAATGGCGGTGGTAGGGAGTTGTTCCGAGAGGTAAGCAAAATCGAGATCCTCGCTCCTGCGATGACCGATTCTTAACGTCAGCGCCGTTCCCCCGATGAGGATCGCCCCTTTGAGGAGTGGTTCCTCACTCAGCTTGAGCCAGAGGTTTCTCGTTGGCTCTGGAAGAAGGTTCATGTGGTCACTCATATCGGGAGGGGATGATGGCAGTCTCCATATTCCGAAGGATTCTCGTGACCTCGGAGGATACGCGAGGGACTTCTTTCGACTCGTCCGTGGATTGGGTGCTCAGCAGATCCCACTCTCGCTTGAGTGATTCCAGGCCGAATTCTTGTGCCAGCTTCAGCAACTTGCCGAACCTCGGATTCAGTAGCGCCTTACGTATGTAGATCTCCTTGGGAGCATTGGCATTCGACCATACCAGGCCGGGATGGCGTCTGTTGAGAGTGACTTCTGATTTTCGGGGCGCTGGGGGAGGGGATATTTCACGGAGATGGAGATCGTAGCCGATCGTCTTCGCTAGCCGCAGGAGTTGAGGTAGGGGGATTGTTCCGTGGGATTCAGCCCTTCGGAGCATCGAGAGGGAAAGGCCGCTTTTCTGAGCCGCCATGGCCTGGGTCAACCCTAGCGCTTTGCGTTTTTTAGCAAGGGATCTGCCGATTGCCCGATGAGGTGTTGATTGGGAAACAGAAGCAATCACATGGTAAGAATCGCTCACAGATGAGCGATCACAAGAGAAAAAGATATCATTGGGATCACAAACGACAGCCTAACAAAAACCTCCTTTTTTGAATTTTCAGCCCTTCGGGAACTAAGCTGCCACCTCTGTCCTGTCCTGGGCCCAGTCCTCAGTGGTGAAATCCTTCGCTGCACGATTGACTCGCTCGTTCCCACCCTTCCATCCGCTTAATTCCTGTGAGTTATCACCGCTTTTTTTCCTAAGCCTAAAAACCTAGAGCCTAGAGTCTAGACCCCTTCGTAGTTTTTCCCCTTGATCCCCTGCTTCTCCTGCTTCCCGATAGCCGATAGCCGATAGCCGATAGCCGATAGCCGATAGCCGATAGCCGATAGCCGATAGCCGATAGCCCTTCTAACATCCCATTACCCCCCCGGGGATTATTGCGAAAATTGCATTGAGATTAAGTATTTTTAGGTTGTTCTTTTAGTGGGGGATACCTTAACCTTGGAAGCTTTTTGATTTCATGGGTTCTCTCATCACACAGATCATGACTGGCCGTCGCTTCCACCGGAGCGATTGGGTGCACTGCTATGCCCGCTCCGCAGGCCCTGTTGATGAGGCTCCGCAGCGCATTACTCTTGGCACTCCTCGTGCTTGATCAATTAAGACCAGCTGCATCCGGATCCGTTCAATGATTTTTTCAAAAAGCCTTCAGCCTTCAGCCTAAAAGCCTTCAGCCTCTTACCCTTTTCCACATCCCTGTGAATTTCTTACCCGCCGCCGCCATGACCCACACCCGCCTAGTGCTTTCACGTTTCAGTCTTGGTTGCTTCAACCCTCCACGAGCCTTCTCCTGGCGTTTCTCCCTACCATCATTCGCCCACTCCAAGGAAAGTCTCTTCTTCGGTTCTTTGACTTCGAGGATTCCAGCTTTTTTGCGATTGTTGGCACTCGTGGGGATCTTCCTCTTCGGGGGGCACGAGGCTCGATCGCAGAATCTTTATGTTGGAAGCAATTTTTTCAACCAGACGACCAATTTGACCTCGGGAACGAATGCCTATTCCAATACCTACATCGGATACTCCATTAATTCTGCATACAACACCCTAAATGTTTTTAATGGCAATACCCTACTAACGAATTCCGGTGACACCTTTATCGGCTATGCCGGTCCTAACAACTCCATGGTCATCTACAACGGGGCCACTGTGTCTGATTCCAACGCATGGATTGGGTATACTGGAAATGGCTTCGCCAATGACTATGGCAACGGTAACTCAGTGATGGTGTCCGATGGGGGAACTGTTTGGACAAACTCGGGATTGATCATGGTCGGGAACGGGGGATTCTCCAACAGCCTTCTTGTTTATAACGGAGCCTCCGTGACGAGCTCAAACCTCGTGGTTGGAGGCTCCAATGCCTTCAACGGCTATCCCGCAGGCAATACCGCTCTAGTCTCGGGTATGGGAACCAATGGTAGCGACGCCAGACTCTATGCCCAGCGTGTGATCACTGTGGGCTCGAATTCCTCCGGGAATAGCCTTGTCGCCTCCAATGGTGGGCAGGTCACAGCTTATGGCGGACTGATCATCGGGAATGGAGGAAACAATAACACGGTCTTCATCGCCGGTTATGACGCCAGCAATAACCCCTCCACAATCCTGGCTCAGAATACCACGAATGGTCTCAATGGATCTTATAACACCCTGATTATCTCCAATGGGGGGGTGCTGAATACCGGCCAGCTACTCATCGGCTTTGGTGGCACTTCGAATTCCGTCATTGTGAATGGAGGCGTGCTCAACGCCTACATTATCGATATCTCTCCTCAAAACTCCCTCGTCTGGAACGGGGGGACTATTGATGTCGGTACCAGTTTGGGGGTGGGCGATGGTGAAATCAGGGTCTATGGAGGCACGCTTGTGCTGAATGCACCCGCAACCAACCCCAATGGACTCCTTACCAGCATTAACCTCGTTCAATCCGGGAGTAACATTCCAACCCTCTCTTTCTCGAATTCTGTCGGAGCTTCTTCCAGTCTGAGTTCGATCGATATGCTTTTGATATCGGGTAATGCCATCCTTGCCCCAGCCAACGGGGCCCAGCTCAATGTCCGCTCCCTGCCCCTGTCCCCCGGAGGGCCGGCCCAGCTCATCTTTGACATGAGCAACTACTACGTGACGGGAACCAATCCACTCATCAACAGTGGGGGTTCCTTCTCGCTACCTGCTGCGAATGCCAATGGAGACACGAGTTGGAACATCATCAAATCAGGCAATTCCATTGCCGCTGAGTACACCCAGCAGGAATACAATCCAGATGGGTCCGGCGATTTTTATGTCGGGCAAAACGGCAACCCGAACATTGTTGATTACTATGATGGAAACTCTTGGAGCTACAATAATTTCTACGTCGACTCCCTTAACGGCAGCAACGGCATTCTGAATGTCGCGAATCCGGGCACGGTTTTAAATGTTGGAGGCGACCTCTTGGTCGGTTCCAATAGTTCTGGGAATCTTTTGAAGGTCGCAAACGGCGGTATAGTCTCGGTATACGGGGCATATTATGGAGCCGTCATCGGAAATGGTTCGGCCCTCAACTCGGCCCTTGTTACCGGAACTGACTCGAATGGAAATGCCTCCACGCTCAACGATCAATATGTCCTCTATGTTGGTTACAACAGCTCTGGTAATTCCCTCACGGTCAATAATGGCGGCATGGTGGAGGCCGCAAATGTCTGGATAGGAGATTCGTTTGATGGATCTAGTGACAGAAATAACCAACTCCTTGTTACCGGTACAAACTCGCTATTTGCCGCGGGTGGCAATCTGAGTATAGCGGATCAGGGCAGTGGTGGCGGGGGCGTGACCGTTGCGAACGGGGGGGCCATCGTGGCCAGTTACATCCAACTTGGTGGAACTAATGGATCATTTGCAGAGTTGAATATCGGTTCCTTGGGAGGAAATGATAGCGGAGGGACGATCTTAACAACTGGAGGGGGGATTCAGTTCGGTGGCGGCACTGCAGCCATCAACTTCAACCAGACCGATACCGTCATTCTTTCCAACACAATCAGCGATCTGCAAACGAATGGAAACTATTCCCTGAATCAACGCGGCACCGGCACCACCATCATCTCGGGAAATAACAGCTACACCGGCAAAACGTTACTGGCCAATGGAGAGCTGATCGCGGCCAGCACCAATGCACTCGGAGCCAGCACCCTGACTGTCAATGTGCCCGCAGGGACTGGAAAAACGACATTGAGCCTTTATACCAATCTAACGATTGCTGCACTTGACTGGAGCGGAAATATCGTCAACGGCGGCCCTGCGAATTTCCTCATCGCTCCACAGAACGGCTCATCATTGACCATTACCGGGAAGATCCCTACTTACGGCTATACTATCAGTCTGAACATGGATATGGGGAATTACTCCGTGATGAGTTCGACCACTCCGCTGGTGACTCTTGGGAGCGGATTTTCCGGAGGGGGATCGCTCTGGCTTCCCCATGCAAATGGTGACACCAACTGGACTTTTGGCGGAACTGTTAACTTAAACTCGCCGAGCTACATCACAGCCACCTTCACCCAGGCCGCCTACACCGGTGCCAATCTCGTCGATGGAAGCAACTCCTCGGGCCAGTATGTCGACCTCTACACGAATCTGAGCAGTGGTGGATTCTCCTACAGTAGCACCATGGTCGGCTACGGGTCATTTGACTCAAATAATGCACTCCATGTTGCCAACCCCGGAACCCTCCTGACCAACTCGGGCGATCTGACGTTGGGGTACTCTGGCAGTGGGAATACCATGCGGATCGGGAATGGGGCCCGTGTGTTCGACTCCAATGCCTGGATTGGCTACGGCAACGGATCATTCAACAACTCGGCTCTCGTGACTGGCTCCGGCTCGACCTGGGTCAATAATGGCCAACTCGCGATTGGAAATCTCGGCGGCGGAGCACTCACCATCTCCGGCGGTGGAGCCGTGAGTGCGAATGGTGGAGTCGTCATCGCCTCGGGCCGTGGCTCCTCGGGCATGCTGAACTTTGGACTCCCGGGCTTTGGAGAGACGGGAGGGAGTCTCTCAACCCCCACGATCACCTTCGGGAATGGTGTTGGCTCGATCAACTTCAACCAGAGCGATCTGGTAATCCTCACCAGTTCTATTAGCGAGAGCGGCTCCAGCAGCGACTCGGTGAACCAGATCGGCACCGGTACCACCATCCTCTCCGGGAGCAACTCCTTCTCCGGTCCCGTGCTGATCAGTGCGGGCACCTTGGTGGGGGCGAGTACGAATGCCCTGGGCACCGGTCCCGTCACCTTGGGCGGGGCTGAAGACATCAACTATGCCTACGCGCCCACGGCTACCCTCGGCTACTCCACGAATCTCACCCTCTCGTCACTGATCATGGGTGCCTCCGGCATTCTGGCCCCGTCGAACAATGCTGTTCTTAATGTCGGAACGCTGACTGTGGCCACCGTGGTCAACGGAGGAGTCCTCAACTTCAATATGGGAAATTTCTATAACCCTGATCCTGCGGGGATCACGGTCGTCAACTTCGGGACGCTTAACTCATCAGGCTTCTCTGGCATCGCCTCCGATCCGAATTGGGCCTTCACGATCAACGGCAATTCCATCCAGGCTACTTTCAACCAGCAGAGCTATGGATCGGGTGGGGGCAATGATCTCATTGTGGGTGGATACTCATCACCCTATGTTGATCTCTACACGAATCTGAGCCCGGGAGGATTCACGTACAATAACACCTATGTGGGGCAGGCAATCAATGACATCGGCATGCTTCTCACAGTCGCTAATGCAGGTACCATCCTGAGCAATTCTGCGAATCTCTACGTCGGCAATTTTGACTCCAATAATGTCATGAAAGTCGTCAACGGAGGTCAGGTGTCCGATCAAAACGGATATATTGGCTACCATGTTCAGGGGAAAGCGAACCTTGTCACGGTGACCGATCCCGGTTCGCTCTGGTCGAATTACGGAAGCCTCACGATCGGATTCGATGGATCTGGGAATAGCCTAGTCATTGCCAATGGCGGCGAAGTGGATGCTTCCAGTGGTTCTCTAGGCAATAACGCAGGAGCCTCGAATAATTCTATCGTGGTTACCGGATTGGGGTCTTTTTTCAACATCACAGGAGCTCTAAACCTTGGAGAAGCCAGTTCCTCGAACAGTCTTGTGATCTCCAACGGAGGATCCGTTTGGGATAATATTGGTGTGATCGGAGATAATTCGGGCGCCTCAAACAACTCGGTCTTGGTTGTCGGAACCAATGCCAATGGGACAGCATCCCTCTTGAGCATCGCCTCACTCACGGTTGGAAACGGAGGCTCCTACAATACTCTGGTGGTTTCCAATGAGGGGCAGGTAGTTGCCTTTTACGACGACAGTGTCATCGGCTACAGCAACACATCCTCCAACAACTCAGTGCTGGTGACGGGAAAAAATTCCCTCTGGTCGAATACGAGCGGCATCTATGTCGGTAAAGGCGGAAATAATAATAGTCTGGTGATCTCCAATGGAGGCTCCGCTTTGGATGATGGTAACGGTGTGATTGGAGATCAATTGGGCGCCTCGAGCAATTCGGTGCTCGTGACAGGGAGCAATTCCCTCTGGAGCAATTCCAGCTCTCTCAATGTCGGTTCCAGCGGCGCCAGCAACAGCATGGTCATCTCGAATGGTGGCAAGGTGCAAGATACGACGGGGTCCCTTGGATACGGTGCCGGCTCCTCGAACAACTCGGTGCTGGTGACAGGGAGCAATTCCCTCTGGAGCAATTCTGTCGGTCTCTTTGTCGGATACAGTGGTCCCAACAACAGCCTCACAATTTCCAACGGGGGAGTGGTCATGGGAGGTTCCTCGATCTTTATCGGCTACACCAATTCTTCCTCGGGTAACACGGTGCTCGTAACAGGGAGCAACTCTCTCTGTACGATCTCTGGCAATCTCTATGTTGGTTTCAATGCCGACAACAACATGATGACGATTTCCAATGGGGGACAGGTCTTGGATGCGAGTGGAGGAATCAATCCCACCGTGACTGGAAAGTCCTCCTTCAATTCCGTGACGGTGACCGGCACCAGCTCCCTCTGGAGTAATAGCAGCAGCATGACCATCGGCTTTGCGGGTCATAACAACTCCTTGATCATCACCAACGGAGGAGAGGTGGTCGACACGGTTGGTAACATCGGTAAAAATGCCACCTCCTCCAACAACTCGGTTTTGATCACCGGCAACGGATCAATTTGGAGTAACAGTGGTAATCTTTATGTTGGTAATACTGGAAGCAGTAACAGCATGACGATTTCCAATGGTGGAGGAGTCTATGATGTCACCGGTGAGATCGGCCATGGATTAAACTCTTCAGGGAATAATGTGCTGGTTACTGGCATGGGATCTCTCTGGAGTAACAGTGGCAATCTCAATGTCGGCCCGCTTGGTCAAGGCACTTTGACTTTGGCTAACGGAGGAGCCCTTATTGCCGCCGCCGGCATCACCATCGCCAATACGGCTAATATCTATTATGCCTTTTCCAGAACCATCCTAAACATTGGATCCCTCGGCGGTACGGATGGCGCTGGCACGATCACGACTCCAACGATCGCCTTCGGATCTGGAACCGGATCACTGAACTTCAATCAGACCGATACTTTCACCCTGACCTCCTCCATCAGCGGCTCGGTCAATGGGGCAATCAACCAATTCGGCTCCGGGACGACGGTCCTGACGGGTAGTAACAGCGGCTTCAGCGGCCTGATCACGATCACCAATGGCACGCTCCAGTTTGGAGATGGGTCGACCACGGGCGGATCACCGGTGCCTGGGGCGATCAGTAACAACGCCTCGCTGGTCTTTGCTCCCGCCTCGACTGACAGCTACAACGTCGCCGGTAACATCAGTGGCAGTGGATCACTCTCCCAGTACGGCAGCGGCACGACGATCTACGGTGGATCCAATACCTATGCCGGGGCGACTCTCCTAGATGGGGGGGCGGCAGTGGTCACCGGATCACTCTCAAACTCCACCAATCTCTTCGTCGGATACTCCAATAGCGGTGCCTCGCTGGTCATTTCCAATGGATCGGTGGCCGACCTCACCGGATATGTCGGCTACACGAATAAT
>CAIKYN010000411.1 GCA_903831635.1 uncultured Spartobacteria bacterium | reverse complement strand
CGCTGATCTCCCGAATGCGGTTCATCCTGTGCATGCTCATCAGGATCCCTCCACGGACAGGAACGCAGCCGCCGACATAGCCGTGACCGGCGCCACGGGTAGTGACAGGAATGTTGCGCTTATCGGCGTAACCGAGAACGGCAGCAACCTCCCTGGCATTTCCAGGGGCGACTGCGATCTCTGGAAGGGCTGCGGCGAACCACTTATCGCTGCCGAGTTCGGCAAGGCGTGCGGGATCAGTGATGACCCCGGCCTTGGCAGGGATCAGCTTGCGGAGATCCCGCTCCAAGGTGGAGCGGGAGATTGTTGACGTAGGGAATCGGAGCGAGCCGGACTGGGAAGTCTTAGCGCTCACATGCCCATGATCTCGTAGCCGCCGTCGACATAGATCACTTGTCCGGTGATACCGCTGCCGCCATCGCTGGCCAAGAAAACGCCGGTCTGTCCGAGTTCCTCACCGGTGCAGGTACGACGCAGGGGAGCATGCTCCTCATAGTGCTTGATCATGGTGCCGAGGCCGGAGACGCCGCGTGCGGCGAGGGTATTCATCGGACCAGCGCTGATGCAGTTGACGCGGATTTTCTTCGCGCCGAGATCGTAGGCGAGGTAGCGGGTGCTGGCTTCCAGAGATGCTTTGGCGACACCCATTACATTGTAGTGGGGGACTACTTTTGCGGCACCGTAGTAGCTCATGGCAATAATGCTGCCTCCGTCGGTCATGAGGGGAGCAGCTTCGCGGGCGAGACCGACAAGCGAGTAGGCGCTGATATCATGAGCCTTCAGGTAGGCGTCGCGGCTGGTGGAGATGAAATCTCCCTCCAGGGCCTCCTTCGGTGCGAAAGCGACCGAGTGGAGCATCAAATCAAGTTTGGGTGCAACCTCACGGACCTTCCCGAAGAACGTGGCGATTTCTGTATCGCTTGAGACGTCACAGGGCTGCAGGAAGGTATCTGAGCCAAACTCGGAGACGAGTTCCTCGACATTCTCCTTCAGGCGTTCGCCCTGATAGTTGAAGAGAAGGGTAGCACCAGCCTGCTTCCAAGCCTTGGCGATGTGCCATGCAATGCTGCGTTTGTTGGCGACGCCGAAAACGACGCCGACTTTACCTGTTAGGGGTCCGTTACTCATCCCACTAGGAAGCCTTTTTCATCCCCCTCCTGTCACGCGAAAAAGCTCCTGGGAAGGAGTGCGTTAGACTGCGACGGAGTCGCAGCCCGCAGGGTGGCACCGCTTGCCGGGAGGCAAGTGCCATCAAAAAGCTCGCGGGAGCGCTTTTGGAGGGAATACCCGGATAGCAAGTCCATCCAACGTTAAAATCGGTGAAGCGTTAAAACGTTAGAAAGGATGATGGATTTCTCTCTCCGCCACGTTGTAACGTTCCAACACTCCAACCCTTTTAACCACAGATCCCCAAGGTGGTCTGAATTCAACCCCTGGGGTGGAACTTCCGGTGGACCGACTTAAGTTGGCCGCGATCGACTTGTGTGTAGATCTGAGTGGTGGCAATGGAGGCATGCCCAAGCATCTCCTGGATAATGCGAAGATCGGCTCCCCCGGCAAGGAGATGGGTGGCAAAGGAGTGGCGTAGTTGATGAGGATGAACCGCCTCCTCAATGCCGGAGATCTTTGCGTAATGGCGGACCAACTGCCAGATGCGCGCCGGAGTGAGTGCATGTCCCCTTACCGAGAGAAAGATCTCCCCTCCGGACTTGGGGGAGACGAGTTTGGGTCGAGCGTTGGTCAGGTAGAATTTCAGAGCCTCCAGTGCCGCGCGACCGACTGGGATGAGACGGGTCTTGTTTCCCTTTCCTGTGACCCGGATGACACCTCCCTCCTCATCGAGATTCTCAAGGCGGACACTGCAGGCCTCTGCGATGCGGAGGCCGCATGCATAAAGAAGCTCCAGCAGAGCTCGGTCACGGATTTCAAGAGGTGAGTCTCCAGTAGGTGCAGCGACGAGCTTCGCCATGTCGGGCTGTGAGAGGGGTTGGGGAAGCGTTTGGGGAAGCCTGGGCAATGGCAGTTTCTCGGCAGGATCTGCCTGAATCCTTGCTCGCGCCGTGAGAAATCGAAAAAAGATCCGTAGGGCTACCGCTTCGAGCTTGATTGAGGTCGCGGAGAGTCCGCGCTTCTTTTCCGAGATCAGAAATTCGGAAAGTTGTGGCGGAGTCACTTTGGTGACCGAGTCGATTTCACGGTCGAGGGCCCACGCGGCAAAACGCTCCAGCGAGGCACGCGTCGAGAGCTGATAATTGGTCGAAAGACCCCGTTCCGTTGCCAAATAAAGCAGGAAAGAATCAATATCCCCCTGCATTTCTGGACTTAGGAAATCGGATTCGGCGCTGTCAGCCGGATGAGGGCCTCGCGATACTTCTCGGCAGTCTTCGCAATGATCTCCTCAGGAAGCTCGGGTGCAGGGGGCTGTTTGTCCCATCCGCAGTTCTCGAGCCAGTCACGGACGAATTGTTTATCAAAGCTCGGAGGACTACCGCCAGCCTGATACTGGTCAGCGGGCCAGAAGCGTGATGAGTCTGGCGTCATGCACTCATCGATCAGGATGATCTCGCCGTCGTGGATGCCGAATTCAAACTTCGTGTCGGCGATAATGATGCCTCGGGAGGCCGCGTAGGCGCGCCCATGGCGGTAGAGATCGAGGCTCATCTGTTTTACTCGGAGAGCGACTTCATCACCGAGAAGGGCGCGGCATTGAGACCATGTAATCGGTTCGTCGTGACCCTCTTCGGCTTTCGTGCTGGGAGTGAAGAGATCTTCGGGGAGTCGGGCGGACTGTTGAAGGCCTGCAGGCATGGCATATCCCCCCACGGTTCCCTCCTGCTGGTACTCCTTCCACCCGGAGCCGGCAACATAGCCGCGCACGACGCACTCCACCGGAAGAGGCTTCGCCTTCTTCGCAATCATCGATCGCCCCCGTAGGATGTCGGCATAGGGCTTGAGTTCGGAAGGAAAGGCCGAGACCTCGGTCTCGATCATGTGGTTCGGAATGAAGTCGAGACGATGGAACCAGAAGGTCGAGAGTTTGTTCAGCACCTCCCCTTTGCCCGGAATGCCGTTCGGCAGGATGCAGTCGAAGGCGGAGATGCGGTCCGTCGCCACAAGCAGAAGGTTCTCGCCAAGGTCAAAGACCTCACGGACTTTGCCGCTACGGAGTTTCGTGATGCCGGGAAGATCGCAGGTGAGAAGATCCATCGGAAAAGGATGAATGATGAATGGCGAATGATGAAATGAAAAAGGCGGGGCATGCCTTATAGTCTTCAGCCTTCAGTCTAAAAGTCTCTAGCTTCACTCATTCACCCTGCTCCTTCCTTTCTTGATCTCGGATCGGTGACGCTTTCCCTCAACCAGCTTTCTCTTCTCGGAGCGTGATCTCGGTGCAAGCCTTCGGCGTGCCTTGGCGGCGGCTGCTCGAGCACTTTGCCTGCGGGCGGCCCGCTGTTCCGCGATTTTGGCCGCGAGGCGCTCACGGGCGATCCCCCGGTTCATGCTCTGGCTTCGTGAGTCACTGACGGTCACGGAGAGGCCCGTGGGAAGATGGGTCAGGGTGACGGCTGTCGAGACCTTGTTGACATGCTGGCCACCCGGACCCGAGGAGCGGGCGAAACTTTCTTGCAGATCCTCATCGCGGAGATCGTGGGTTTTCATGGTCTAGATGAGTAGCTTGCTAAAAGCTTTGGCAATGATAAGTCATCAGTCACCTATTTCCTATGATTACTCACCAAGTCCTTGAATCCCCCGCCGGCTCTCTTGATCAGATCACGGATGAGACGGAAGGACTGCGTCTCGTCATCAGCCGCACCGGAGCGGAACCTGTCAGCCTTGCGCGACGCAATGGCAAGGGGGAGTGGGAGGGGTTCCTCTGGCGCGACGGTCAGGTCGAAAAGCCTGCCTCGGGTTGGGGCAATCACGCCACAGTTATGGGTTACTTCGTTCACCGTCTCTGGAAGCAGGAATCGGTCTACGAGGAGCATCCGATCAAGGGGGGCAACCACGGCTTTGTGCGTGCTCATGCCTTCCCAGCGCCTGTCGTCGATCTCATCGCAGGAACCATGACCTATCATGTCGACCCTGCAGAGATCCCAGCCGACGCCTATCCCTACAAGGTCGCAATGCGCCTTATCTACGGTCTCTCAGAGGGGAGCCTGCGGATGCGATTCGAATTTGAAAACCGCGAGAACCACCCTGTGGTGTTGAGCTTCGGATGGCACCCTGGATTTGCCGTTGGGTCACTGGAAAGTGCAAGGGTTCTTCTCCCCGCCGGCACCTATCTCCGGGAGATGGCGCCCGGCGATTTCCTCGATGGGACGGTGGAGGAGATT
>CAIKYN010000410.1 GCA_903831635.1 uncultured Spartobacteria bacterium | reverse complement strand
GCATCTCCTTTCCATCGAGTCGCTGACTGCTCCCGAGATCCTTGAAATCCTCGATCTCGCGGCCACGCTCAAGGCCACTCGGGGCAATGAAAAGCACAAACCCTTGGCCGGAGAGTGCTGGGGGCTCCTTTTCTCCAAGTCATCAACCCGTACTCGTGTCAGCTTCGAGGTTGGCATTCGGGAACTCGGCGGCGATGCCCTCTTCCTCTCCTCCAGTGAGATCCAGCTGGGACGTGGTGAGCCGATTGAGGATACCGCACGCGTGCTCGGACGGATGATCCATGGAGCCGTGATTCGGACCTTCAAACAGTCCGACATTGAGACTTTTGCCGCCCTCTCTGGTATCCCGACCATCAACGCCCTCACCGACGAGGAGCATCCCTGCCAGATCCTCGCCGACCTTCAGACCATCAAGGAACTGCGTGGGTCGCTCGATGGAATCAAGATCGCCTTCATCGGTGATGCCGACTGCAATATGGGCCGCTCCTGGATCTGGGCTTCGGCACGTCTTGGATTTGAGCTGCGGCTCGCTTGTCCCGAACTCTACTGCCCACCTGCGGAGCTGATTGCCCAGGCTCAAGCCGCCGGCGCATCAGTCACGATCACCGAGAGCCCCGAGGAGGCTGCAAGCGGTGCTGACATTCTCTACACCGATGTCTGGGTCAGCATGGGCAAGGAGGAGGAGGCCGAGTATCGCGCCGCCCAGTTTGGCCCCTACCAGATCAATGACAGCGTCGTCGCCGCTGCCGCTCCTGGCGCCTACGTCCTCCATTGCCTCCCCGCTTACCGTGGCAAGGAGATCACCGCAGAGATTTTCGAGCGTCATGCCGATGCCATCTTCCAGCAGGCCGAAAACCGCCTCCATGCCCAGAAGGCGGTGATGACGTTACTGAAGGCAGGGGTCTAGGCTGAAGTCTATTAGACTGATAGGCGGAGAGGGTAACACCATGACTGAGAGCCTGAAACTGACTGCTATTGCACCTTTCGGGAACGAACTTGCCCTATCCTGGTCCGATGGTTTGGAGCAGTTCCTTGCTCTGGAGATGCTACGGCGTGCCTGTCCCTGCGCCATCTGCTGCGGCGAACCCGATGTCATGGGTCGCGGCGATGCCCCCACGAGAAGTTACAAACCCGGAAGCTTTGAGTTGAAAAGCTACGACTTTGTTGGCGGCTATGGGCTCTCACTTAAATGGGCTGATGGGCATGCCACAGGAATTTATTCTTACCAGCTTCTTCGAAACCTAGGTGCCTAGACTGGTATGGGATTATCGCGTTTCGCGGTGTTCTGCTGCACTCGTATTATAATTTGGCCGTCCTACACCAGGTATCCTCCGATCCTCTGCTTTTGGAACCTTTGAACGTCTCTTATTCCCTACAGCATTGCTTAATCTGCTGCTTGTTCATTTTCGGAGAATACCTAACCAATCCTCTGGAAAGAGGGGCAGAAAAGTTATCGAAGGAAAACTCTTATACCCATGTAGGCCTATCTATGCAATGAAACCTCCAAGCCTGTAATTGCAAGCACTTGCGCTGATGAATATAAAAGTGCTATTTGCTTCTCACTTAAATGCTTTTTAACTCACTGCCGTTCATCTTTCTATTTTTCCCTATAGTTGTTTTTGGGTTTTACCTCATTGGGCGATTCAGTGGGGAAGCAGCCATTTTATGGCTTAGTGCAACCTCGCTTTATTTTTTTTGCCAGTGGAATGCTCACTATTTGTGGCTCCTTCTATTATCAATTACAGTAAATTTCGGGTTTGGTTATGGGATCACGTATTTCTCGAATAACAAGTCTCGAATCATGCTGTTAACAGCACTGGGATTCAACCTGCTTCTGTTGGGCTACTACAAGTATGCAGGTTTCTTCGCAGAAACTATGTGCCAGGCCTTCGGTGCAACATGGTCGTTTGGGAAGATTATACTTCCTCTAGGGATTTCATTTTTTACCTTCACTCAGATTGCATTTTTGGTTGATAGCTACCGCGGCAAAGTCAAGGAGTATAATTTCTTCCATTATATTCTTTTCGTTACGTATTTTCCACACCTGATTGCCGGACCGATTCTGCACCATGCACAAATGATGCCCCAATTCCGAAGCAAGAATACTTATCAGATAAATTGGGAGAACGTTACAAAGGGCCTCATGATGTTTATCATCGGTTTTGCTAAAAAGATGCTCTTGGCTGATTACTTTGCTACTATCGCCAAGCCGGTTTTTGAATCCGCTAATTCCGCCAACCCGCCTCTTCTCGTAGATTCTTGGATGGGTGTCTTCGCATACTCACTTCAGCTATATTTTGACTTTTCGGGATATTGTGATATGGCTATTGGAATATCATTATTCTTTAATATTAGGCTACCGTTTAACTTTAATTCTCCTTACAAGTCTCATAGCATCATTGATTTCTGGCGGCGTTGGCACATGACGCTTTCTGTATTTCTTCGAGATTATTTATATATCCCGCTTGGAGGAAATCGGCATGGGAATACACGAAGGTATCTTAATGTCTTGGTAACAATGTTGATCGGGGGTCTGTGGCATGGAGCCGGTTGGACATTTGTGGTATGGGGGGGCTTGCATGGAATCTATCTGGCAATTAATCATGCCTTTAGGGATTTACGGCACAAATGGATTTCAAAAGGTGCAGAGAAAAATGACCCCCAAAAAAATTGTTACTTCCGAAGTCTTGTAGATTGGATTGAACGGTTGCTCTCTTCAGGCATTACCTTTCTCGCTGTCTCAATTGCCTGGGTATTTTTTCGCTCTCCAGATATGAATACAGCTTTCAGCATGCTAGGAGGAATGATAGGAAAAAACAGCTTTACTTGGCATCACCATGTTCATCTTGAAATCTATTGGCCTATTTATATTGGATTACTAGCCGTTTGGCTTTTGCCAAACAGCCAAGAGTGGATGGGGCTTGCAGAATCATCAGAACAAGAAAGTTTAGTACAAAATACCCCTCGTTTATTTAAATGGAATCCCTCTCTCTGGTGGAACTGGCTTATTCCAGGAATCATTCTCGCTTTGTGCATCTTAGAGCTAACAAATGGCAAGCCATCTGAGTTTCTATACTTTCAATTCTAATCCGAGTTTTAAGTGAAAGCCACTTTTTTTAAAACGCTTAGTGCGACTGTTGCGATTATTTTTATATATTTATCTATTATAAACTATTTACGTGCACCGATAGGGGCTGAGTACTGGGTAAGAGAGCTTATGATTATTAAGCATAGCTTTGCCAAAAAAATAGATGCTCCAAAAATAATATTAGTAGGCGGCTCGGGTGTTCTTTTTGGCATTGATGCTGCCCAGATTGAGAGATCAATAGGAATCCCTTGTCTAAATTATGGTCTGCATGCCGCAATGAGACTGGAATGGCTACTTGATGCGGTAAAAGAGATCGCTAAACCAGGAGATATATTAATCATTGCCCTGGAGCAAGCTTATTATAATCAATCAGCTGGATGGTCTGAATGGCAGTTACGAAATTCTATAGCATGGAATAATGGATATATTACAAAACAAAGCCTGTTCAACAAAATGCTAATTTATTATAATGCGGGAACATTAGATATGGCCTTAGATCTAATTCAAGATTGGTTTGCAAGCCAATCTTCTAATCCACCAGAATATATCATTAAAAGAAACGAAGCTCTTTTGCCTGAGAAGCAAATTATTCATTTGTTTCAGCCAACAAAGCAAAACGCTATCGAGTTTCCTTTCTACCGTAAAATGGAAATTGATGATCATGGAACGGCTTTGCCACCAGACGTGGCTGAATATAGAGGAAACTTTGTGCCCATAAACACCCCCTCTACAATAGCACCCTATGTTAAATCACAGTTGGCAAAATTTATTTCCGAAATGAAAGCGCAAAACATTAAAGTCTATTTTGTAAATGCCCCCTATGGTTATGACTGTAAAAATCTAAATTCCTCTAGTTTTAAGAATCAAGAAGATATATTTAGAGAAGAAATTAGTAACTTGGGATCTCAAGTTATCGACGAAAGAAAATATCTTTTAATGGAGAGAAATATGTTTTTCGATACCCTTTTACATCTAAATAAAAAGGGAAAATACTTGCGGACTGAGTATCTTATCAAAGTGCTTAGAAAAAAAGTATTGAATTAAATTCATCTAATATTTCTAGAATCAAGCGCCTTGGATTCTTATTTCTCTGATTATTAAAGAATTGGTGATTACCGAGACGGAACTGAAGCTCATCGCCGCGGCGGCGATCATGGGGCTGAGCAGGATGCCGAAGAAGGGATAGAGGATGCCGGCGGCGATCGGGATACCGAGGATGTTGTAGGCAAAGGCGAAAAGGAGATTCTGACGGATGACCTTCAGGATGGCGCGGCTCAGGCGGATGGAGCCCACGATTCCTTCAAGTGAAGGGCGAAGGAGGATGATTCCGGCAATTTCCTTGGCGATGTCTGATCCGGCTCCCATGGCGATTGATGCGGAGGCGACGGCAAGGGCGGGAGAGTCATTGATTCCATCCCCTGCCATGGCGGTGCGGTATCCTTGGGATTCCCAGGCGCGGAGTTGTTCCGCCTTCCCTTGGGGAGAGCATCCGGCTCTCCAGAGGGTGATACCGAGGCTATCGGCAACGGCACGTGCCGTTGCCGTGCGGTCACCTGTGAGCATGGCGGGCGTGACTCCTAGCAATCCGAGTTCTGTGATCAGCGACCTAGCCGAGGAACGGATTGTATCCCGAACGGTAAGCAGTCCGGCAGGTTTTCCCTCCACGGCAATGGCGATCAGGCCGGAGTTGGAATCGGAAACGATCTCCTCAAAGTCTGTGACGGGGATGCCTCGTTCGCGCAGAAAGGCGATGCGCCTGCTAGGAACTACAAACCCGGAAGCTTTGAGTTGAAGAGTTATGACTTCGTCGGGGGATATGGACTCTCTCTCAAATGGGCGGATGGGCATGCGACTGGGATTTATTCTTATCAGCTTCTTCGAAGCCTAGGTGCCTAGAGCCGGATTCGTCTTAGTCTTAGCGAATTGGCGATCACCGAGACGGAACTGAAGCTCATCGCCGCGGCGGCGATCATTGGGCTGAGCAGGATGCCGAAGAAGGGATAGAGGATGCCGGCGGCGATCGGAATGCCGAGGATGTTGTAGGCAAAGGCGAAGAGGAGATTCTGACGGATGACCTTCAGGATGGCGCGGCTCAGGCGGATGGAGCCCACGATTCCTTCAAGTGAAGGGCGAAGGAGGATGATTCCAGCAGTTTCCTTGGCGATGTCTGATCCGGCTCCCATGGCGATTGAGGCGGAGGCGACGGCAAGGGCGGGAGAGTCATTGATTCCATCCCCTGCCATGGCGGTGCGGTACCCTTGGGATTCCCAGGCGCGGAGTTGTTCCGCCTTCCCTTGGGGAGAGCATCCGGCTCTCCAGAGGGTGATACCGAGGCTATCGGCAACGGCACGTGCCGTCTCCATGCGGTCACCTGTGAGCATGGCAGGCGTGACTCCAAGCAATCCGAGTTCTGTGATCAGGGACCCAGCCGAGGGACGAATTGTGTCCCGAACGGTAAGTAGTCCGGCAGGTTTTCCCTCAACGGCAATGGCGATCAGGCCGGAGGCGGAATCGGAACCGATCTCCTCAAAGTCTGTGACGGGGATGCCTCGTTCGCGCAGAAAGGCGATACTCCCCAGCAGAAGCTCCCTCTCTCCCAGTCGTGCCGAGATACCGCCTCCGGGCCAGGCCATAAAATCTATGACAGAATCAGAGATGATGCTCCGATCCTCGGCCGCGCGGATGATTGCACGGGCCAGAGGATGCTCACTACCTCGTTCGGCAGATGCGGCTAAGGAGAGAAGATCCATCTCCGTATAAGGTGTGAAGGGATGGATGGACGCGATCTCGGGTCGTCCTTCGGTGAGGGTCCCCGTCTTGTCGAGAGCGAGCAGTGTGGCTGCCGAGAGGTTCTGGAGGGATGCCGCATCGCGCACGAGGATCCCGTGTCGTGCTGCCTGACCGATGCCGACCATGAGTGCCATCGGAGTAGCCAGTCCCAGCGAGCAGGGGCAGGCGATGAGGAGGACGGCGACTGCCGATTGCAGACCCATGAGCCAGCCGCCGCCGAGCAGGATCCAAGCGATCAGTGTGATGGCCGAAAGCCCCAGGACAATCGGGACAAAGAGGGAGGCTACTTTGTCGGCGAGCTGCTGGACGGGGGCTCGGCTGCGCTGGGCCTGCGCCACGGTGGCGATAATCCCGGAAAGGAGCGTGCCTGCTCCCGCGGAGTCCACCCGGAGGAGGAAGCTCCCTTGCCGATTGAGCGTACCCGCGGAGACTCGTGATCCAGCCTGCTTCTCGACGGGAAGCGGCTCACCGGTAAGCATCGACTCGTCAATCGAACTCCAGCCTTCGGTGATCGTGCCGTCGGCCGGGATTTTTCCTCCCGGAAGGATGCGGATCAGGTCGCCGGGGTGGAGTTCCGAAACAGAAACCTCGTGGTCACCTCCGGGTGTCACGAGGAGGGCCTTTGGTGGAGTAAGGTCGAGCAGCTCACGAAGGGATGATCCAGCGCGCGCCCGACCCCGAGCTTCAAGCCACTGGCCTAACAGGACAAGGACCATGATCGTCGAGGCAGCCTCGAAGTAGAGACCGTGGGTGGCTCCCCCAAGCAGCAGGGAAGCCACGCTTTGCAGAAATGCTGCCCCCGTTCCCAGGATAATCAGTGAGAACATATTGAGCTGGGCTCCGATAAAGGAGCGCCATCCCTTCACCCAGATCGGCGCACCGCACCAGAAAAGCACGGGAAGCGAGAGAGCCATCTCCACCCAACCGGAGAGTCTGTCCGGAAGGAGGTGGAGACCCACCATCGGAGCCATCGCGATCACGAGGAGCGGGAGTCCCAGAAGCGCGGCTACGAGCGTTCGATTGCCTATCCGTGCAGCCTCATCATCTTCCTCAACCGATGGGATCAGCGGCTCCAGAGGCATCCCGCATTTCGGGCAATCACCGGCTTTGTCGGCGAGAATCTCCGGATGCATCGGGCAGGTGTAGAGCGAGCCCTCGGCGGCGGATGCTACGGGAGGATTTGCCGTCTTAAGGTGATTGTGATGACAACAGTCGCTCATGAGGGGAGAGGGGGTGAATCGAGCCAATTAGACTGAAGGATGTTAGACTGTTCGCTGTACACAGAGTGTTAGCCACATGATGCACAGAAGGCACAGAAGCAAGAGTCTGAATTCTATTCAGACTAAGCCATCAACTTTGTCAGTAGTTCAGTCACTTTTTGTGGCTGCATCGTTCTGAAAGGCATCCTAATCACAAATCATTTAGTACTGTTGACTAAACCGCCTTTCCTCCACAGCTGGCAGATCTCGCGTCCTTCACGGCCTTCGAAGGCCTCGGATGGGAGCCATTCCCCCTGCAGTTCGAAATCGGATTTGAAGAGATCGGTGATTTCGTCGAGCGCGACTCCATGGGGAGGGCCTGAGGGTGCAGAGGGGTTGAGGTAGAAAATAGCGAAAAAGGTGCCGCCGGGCTTCAAGACCCCAGTGATTGCCTGTGCGTACTCTACTCGAAGTGCGGGAGGGATGGCGCAGAAGCAGGTATGCTCGAAGACCCAGTCAAAGCGTCCGTTCCATGACTCAGGAAGAGCAAAGAGATTTCCTTGCTCATAGTCTTCGCCGCCGGCAGGTGGGTAAGTGCGTGCGAGGGCGATTGCAGAGGATGAAAGATCGAGCCCGGTAACGTGGGCTCCGTGAGTAGCAAGTGCCCGAACATCGTGACCAGGTCCTGATCCCGGTACGAGGACCTCGCCATGGATCGGGTGTCTAGTCAGGAATTCCGTGAGGGCAGGTGCTGCGTATCCCTCGTCCCAAGGTGTATCGCCTGCCTGATAACGGACTTCCCAATCAACGGGATCTACGATGTCAGCTGAATCAGAGAGCTTAGGAAGCTCGGAGAGCAGATTAGAGGCGGACCCAAGAGGTTCCGAGTGCGATGCCGAGTTGGTATTTGCGTTCATGCTCCCGTATGAGAAATGGCAGATCGACCCGCCGGTGTAGCTTGAACTCTCCGGAGAGACGCTTGTTGAGTTCCTCCTCGCTACGACGATTTGGATCGATACCACCGATCCACCGGTCCTTTGGTGTGTATTCCTCAAGCCAGGTAAAGGGAGTCGTGAGAAGGAGCTGCCCTCCCGGTTTGACCAGGCCTCCAACACGCGAAAGGAATGCCTCGGGATCTGGAAGACGGCAGATCAGGTTCGCGGCCAAGACCACATCGTAGGGACCCATCCCCTCGGGAAGACTTGTGGCATCCTGCACGGAAAACGAAACCCTGCTACGGTCGATCTCCGGAGGAACAATGGCCTTGAAAGCAGCAGTGATCGCACCCTCCAGAAGACGCTCACCGCTGTGACTCCCTGTCTCCTTAAGCTTATTGGCAGCAGTAATGAAAGAGTCGGAGTAGTCGCTTGCCTCCACGCGCTCACAGACGCGAGCTAGCTCGAAGGCGGAGGCTCCGACGGAACATCCCGCCTCGAAGGCGGAAACACCCCGAGCTGCCGGCGAGAGTAGCGAGGCGTCGAGTAGTTCACGGACGCAACGGACCGGAAAGGGAGTCTCGGTGATAGCTCGATCTACGGGTAGTGCCTCATGGCGCAGCTCCGTAGCACCGCCGTAATGCAGCAGAAGATACTCTCCCAGAAGCTTTGGCGACTCGTAGAGTGAGGCCACGATAAAAGCGTGTTCGGAGAGATTAGTTGGGAAGGGCCGCACCCGGATCGCCCAACTCGGATGGGGGAGGAGGGGCAAT
>CAIKYN010000409.1 GCA_903831635.1 uncultured Spartobacteria bacterium | reverse complement strand
CCGGGATCGATCTGCAGGTCGACCTTGTCGAGAAGCGGAAGATCCGTGTAGCGGAGGGTGACCTGCTGGAGTTGGAGAAGAGGCATGGGGAAAAGTCGTGAAAAGTTGAAAGGTTAAAAAGTGGAAAGGTGGAAAGGTGGAAAGGTGGAAATTTATAGAGGTAGAGAACGAAAAAAGCGGCATTAGCTTCCAACCGCTTTAACTCTTCAACCTTTTAACGATTCAAGGGGCCACCTGTTGATGGCAGGCTTGGGAGTCCTCCGGTGTTCTGTGCCGGTTCATTGAGCCATGGTTTGTCCTGAGGGCTCATCTGGAGCGAGTTCATGAGGACATAGAGGAGCTGCTCCAACTGCGCGGCATCGCACCGATAGATGTCCTTGACTCCCTCAGGTGGCTGCCAGGTCGAGGCAGGAAATTGAGGTGAGTAGGAAAGTTCCGCAATGAGGAAGGACATGGCGAAGTCACTCCTCCGGATGTCGATGCGTTTCGGGGTGTACTTGGAACAGATCCAGAGCTTGGCTGAGAAGTCCTCGGCGTTCGCGGCTTTGGCCACTTCGGGAATCAAGCCGCCCGAGATGAGTCGGCAGGAAGTTCCGCCGATCTCAGCGACTTCCTGCGTGTGCTCGAGCTGGAAGAGTGCCGGAAGAAGCACTGCCTGTTGGGCGGTGAACGGGAGTTGGAGTGGAGCGGGATTCTTTTGCTGGAGGGGAGGCTTCTGCTTGAACTGTCCGAGCAGGAACTGGATTTTTGCGCCGGGCACCGCCCAAACCTCGTTGCCATCACGACAGACCGTGAGGGTCTCCCCCATTACGGGAGCCTCGACACGAATCCGCCCCGGATACTCGATTTTGGCAGTAAACGTCGCCCCCTTGATCACCTGTGGCAGGCGTCCCGCCACCTGATCGACGGTGGCTTTCAGCGTCAGGGCCCGATTGCTTGTCTGGTTGCCACCCAGGAGGACACCCGCCATCGGTGTGATCATCTTGGAGAGGACGTCGTAGCGGTTCTCCGAGGGGGCGGGAGCGGATGGGACCAGTGCGTTCGTTTGGGACGGTGACAACGTGGTATCGGGGACCACTTGCGGATCCACAGCCTGAAGCGAACCGGAAAGCAATGTGATGACCAGTAACGGGGCTAGGAAGGCGGGACGAAACATCCCACCTTGATATCGGGCTCACCACCCCATGGCAAAGCCGCATTCCAAGCTCTTTGCCGGCACAGTCACTTCCCGCTTGTTCTAGGGTGTTGCAGGAAGATGATACGCCTGTGAATGAAGAGCTGAATGTTAGCGAAATCATTGCCCGACTCGGACTGACCTCCCATCCGGAGGGCGGGTATTATGCTGAAACCTTTCGGTCCAAGGAGGTCGTCACCCTTGCCGATGGGCGTCTTCGCTCTGCAAGCACCGCCATCCATTTCCTGCTACCGGCTGGATCGTTTTCAGCTCTTCACAGAGTCTCGGCAGACGAGGTTTGGCATCACTACGGCGGCTCACCATTGGAATTGGTGACCATCTCGCCAGCCGGGAACCTCGAAACAATCTTTCTTGGTCGGGACCTCTTTTTGGGACAGCAACCGCAACATGTTGTTCCCTCGGGGTGGTGGCAGGGTGCCAGACCCTTGGATAAGGGGGGCACGCTTACTGGCTGCACGGTCTCCCCGGGCTTCGACTTTCAGGATTTTGAAATGCCTTCCCGGTCCGTTCTCCTTGAGCTGTTTCCACAGCACGGTCCAGTGATTCTTGAGTTTACCTATCCCCAGGAAACCGTGATTCTTTGACTCATGTCCTTATTGCTCGGCAGCGGAATCGTTTATGCCTTCCTCGAGTCCACACCCGAGGGAAAGGCCGTCCTCCTGACGCTCTTCGTTGGGTCTATTTTCAGCTGGTCGGTGATGATCACCAAGATTCGGGTCCTGAGCTTTGCCAAGAAGCAGTCCGAACGCTTTATGGCGCTCTTCCATCGCGATCGCGAACCGCTGAATATCTTCGAGACAGGGCTGGAGTTTGAGGGATCTCCCCTCTACGAGATCTATCAGGCTGGCTGCGAGGAGCTCTGCTTCCAAGTGCTCGGTTCGACCGAGGTGGACGAGACCTTCAAGTCACGCCTGAAATACGCTGATCGTATCACCCCCGCGCAGATGCGCTCCGTCCAGGCCGCCATGGAACGTGCCGTCGGCGAGTCTTCGTTGAAGCTGGAGTCGCAGATGATCATTCTCTCGACGGCGGTCAGCGGTGCTCCCTTTGTGGGTCTGCTCGGTACTGTCTGGGGCGTCATGGATGCCTTCGGGGGAATTGCCGCTTCGGGAAGCGCTAGCCTTGCAGCTATGGCACCTGGCGTCTCCGGTGCCCTCATCACGACGGTGACCGGTCTGCTGGTCGCGATTCCAGCGATGTTCGGGTATAATTTTCTCGTGACCAGCGTTCGCGGAATGATCGTCTCCTGCGACAACTTCGCCGCTGAACTCTCCAGCGAGATCGAGCACCGCTACGTCACCCACGGGAGCCGCAACGGCTAGGGACCGCTGCATTAATCCCATGCGTAGATTCTCGGACCGCAACGCGCTGCACACGCTCAGTGAGCTGAATGTGACGCCGCTGCTTGACCTGGCCTTCGTCCTGCTGATCATCTTCATGATCACGACCCCGCTCATGGAAAACAGCATGGATCTGATCGTTCCGAGTAGCTCCACCGCAAAGGCCGAGGTCAATCCAGCACAGGTTCAGACCCTCTCCGTCGATCGCAATGATGTCATCAAACTGAACGAGCAGGTGATCTCCCCGGCCGAACTTGAGGGGCGTCTTGCTTCCCTCAAGCAAGAACAGCCGAACATTGCCGTCGTTGTCCGACCGGACCGTGATCTCCCTGTGCAGAATTTCGTCCGCGTGATGGACCTGCTCCATAAGGCCGGTATTTCCAAGGTTGGCGTGATGACCCGGCCAGATGGCCAGACATCCAAGCAATAATCGACGATGAGCAGGCAAGAACCCCGCTTCCGCAGGGCACTCATCGTCGTGGCCTTGGTGCACCTCATGCTGATTGGTGGACTGATTTGGTTTTTCAACAGGCCGATCAAGAAACCCTCCGGTCAGCTCACCTGGATGGAGACAGGCTCTTTCTCGGCTCCTCAGGAAACAACGGCGACCCCGGCCATCAAATCACCTGTGGAAAAAGAGGAGGACAAGGAAGAGCCCGAGAAGACTCGTCCCACGCCGCTTCCTCTTCAGGAGAACGAAAAGCAACCCCCGCAGACACCCGAGCCACCCTCCGAGATTTCCTTGGCTAAACCGACGCCAACACCGACGCCGAGACCCTCGGCAACTCCCATTCCCACGCCTTCGGCTACACCCAAACCGACGCCTAAGCCCACACCCAAGTCGACGCCGACCCCTACGCCAAAGCCCACGCCTAAGCCTACTCCTAAACCGACACCGACACCTGAGGAGACTCCTAAGCCAACCCCGGAGCCCGAAGAGACTCCCAAGCCAACTCCCAAGCCTTCGCCTCATCAGACGCCTGCTAAGCCCAAACACTCGCCGACTCCCCATCCGAAACCGAAGGCAACTCCGAAGCCCTCTCCAAAACCAGAAAAAGTAGAAAAGACCGAGAAGGAGCAGAGCCAGCAAAGCAAT
>CAIKYN010000408.1 GCA_903831635.1 uncultured Spartobacteria bacterium | reverse complement strand
CTTCGGAACGTATGGACAGACCGATGCCAACGGATTACCGATCGGCTTCTACGCCAACGCCCTCGCCGGAGGAGCCTACAATAACTACCAGGCAGCCCGTATCATCCAGTACTCAGGCATGAACCGCACGGCGAACAGCTCTCCGGGAGCAGGGGAACTCGACAGCATGCTGGGAGGTGGCTACGACGTGAAGAAGGGTGACTTCACCTTTGGACCGACAGCCTCACTGCAATACACTTACCTGGGAGCCAACGGAGTGAATGAAACCGGAGCGCAGAGCCTCGACTTCAACTCGGCTGGCTGGAACAGCTCCAGCCTCCTCTCAAGCGTCGGCGCCCATGCAGCCTACACCTGGTACGCCAAGAAGCTGAAGGGCCATGAGATCACCGTGGTGCCTCAGATTAACCTGAACTGGCAGCATGAGTTCATGCAGAATCCGTATGCCATCAACGGCAACCTGGGTGGAACGACGCCGACCTTCAGCAACTGGAGCGCGGCTCCTCTCAGGGACACCCTCTACACGGGTGTCGGTTTCACAGTCGACTTCGCCGACCGCTGGAACACCGGGTTATTCTACAACGCCTCTGCGGGGAACCAAAACCTCCAGAGCCAGAATATCTTCCTCTCAGCAGGACTGAAGTTCTAACGGGGAAGGCTGTTAGGCTGAAGGCTTTTAGACTGTTAGGTCAAATAATCCTTAAGCAGCCCGGGACTGAAAAGTCTCGGGGGATTGTGTCCTGGTATTTTTTTACAACTCGATCGTCTGATTGGGGGGAGGGGCGATGACTTTTGTCTCGGGGAGGGCGGAGTAAAGTTCCCTCTTGAACCATTCGATGGCTGGATCGTCGCCATGAACCAGGAGGATGGTCTTAGGTCTGACCTTGATCGCATAGGAGAGAAGATCATTCCTCTGGGCATGCGCACTGAAGGTGAAGACCTCCCGGTGACAGTGGAAGGGGACAGGTGCTCCTGCTGAGGTAAGCTGCACGTTGCTTCCCTGTTCGGCATTCCTGACGTGCCCCGCTGGGGAATTCGGGTCCGCATAGCCAACAAAGAAGAGATACTGGGAAGGATCAGGCAGCACCTTTCGTGCGAAGATATTGGAGAGTGTATTCTCGGTCATCATGCCGCTTGAGAGAGCGTAGATGGCTCGCTTTCGAGGATTAAGCGACTGGATCTCAGCCCCTCCTGCGACATAGGGGGCGACCTCGTACATGAGACGAAGGTTGGGGAGTCTTCTCGGTACCTGCGCCGCCATGGTGTCATAGACGGCAGTGATCTTGCTACTAAGCCCTCCGACGTAGAGCGGGGTGGGGGGGATGATCCGTTCTCTCTGCATCTGCCAGAGTAAGGCCATGACCTCCTGGGTCTTCCCGAGAGCAAATACCGGGATGGTCACACTGGCTCCTTCCTCGAGAGCCGAGGCGACGGCTTTTGCAAAGCGGACCTCTTCCTTCGCCCTTGTGAATCCTTCTGGCACCGGGGCGTTACCCCGGGTCGTCTCCATCAGAAGAACATCGATAGGTTCTTCGGGAAAGCGAGCGCCGGTCTGGATTGTCTGATCCTCGAAATTCACATCG
>CAIKYN010000407.1 GCA_903831635.1 uncultured Spartobacteria bacterium | reverse complement strand
TCTGGCCCGCCGCGCCGGAACAGCGGGAGGCACTTTGCCCGCCGTACTGAATGCAGCCAACGAGGCGGCCGTGGATGCCTTCCTGGCCGGACGTCTTTCTTTCCCCGGTATCTGGGAAAGCGTGAAACTGGCGATGGATACTGTTCCCTTTGTGGAGCACCCGACACTGGACGAACTCATCGCGGCGGACTCGGCGGCCCGAAAGATCATAGCTGGCTAAGTAGTGTTTCTGGGAGAAGCTTGTAGCCGACCTTTAAAAAATAAAAAGCCCCGCGCGGTTTCCAGCGCAGGGCTTTTTTGTGATCTAAAACTTTTTAAGAAGAACTAGGCTTTGAGGGCGGTCAGATAGTTCTGCTCGGCGTGATCCCAGTTAACCACGTTCCACCAGGCCTTGAGGTAATCGGGGCGACGATTCTGGTAGTTCAGGTAGTAGGCGTGCTCCCAGACATCGTTCGCGATGACGGGTTTGTTGCCATCCATGTAGGGGCTGTCCTGATTCGGGAGGGAGATGATCTCAAGCTGGCCTTGCTTGTTGACGATGAGCCAGGCGAATCCGCTACCGAAGCGCTTCGCTCCTGCCTCTTCGAACTTAGCCTTGAACTCGTCGTAGCTGCCGAAGGTCTTGGTGATTGCCTCGGCGAGTGTGCCGACAGGAGCGCCACCTTTGCCTGGACCCATGATCTCCCAGAAAAAGGTGTGGTTGGAGTGTCCGCCGCCATTGTTGCGGACAGCCGGGCGGATCGCCTCGGGCACTGCGGAGAGATCCGCAATTAGCTCATTAACAGGCTTGGCGGCAAGCTCGGGATGATCCTTAAGTGCGGCATTAAGGTTATTGATGTACGCGGCGTGATGCTTGTCGTGATGGATCTCCATCGTGCGTGCATCGATGTGCGGCTCGAGGGCGTCGAAAGCGTAGGGAAGTGGAGGCAAAGTGTAGGACATAGATCACGAGCATGACTCCATCAGCCAATCAGAGACAAGAAGGATCTCCGAAGGAGCTGCTGGAATTGCGGCCTAAAATTCCTAGCGACTCCCCTCGTGAAGATCCTAGTAGACGTCCTTCCTGTAGCGCTTCGACTTCTTCAGCTCCTCGACGTAGGCGGCGGCCTCCTCGGGTGACTTGCCACCAGCCTTCTCGACCACCTGATGAAGAGCCGTGTCGACATCCTTGGCCATGCGGGAGGCATCGCCGCAGATATAGAAATAGCCACCCTGCTCGAGCCATCCGAAAAGTTCCTCGGCCTCCTCCAGCATGCGGTGCTGGACATAGACCTTTTCTGCCTGATCCCGGGAGAACGCCGTGGAGAGCTTATGAAGGACACCCTCCTGCTGCCAGGCTTCCAGCTCCTCACGGTAGAGGAAGTCGGTCGAGGATTTCTGATCGCCGAAGAAGAGCCAGTTCTTACCCGTGGCGCCCGTTGCCTTGCGCTCCTGAAGGAAGGCCATGAAGGGGGCAATTCCCGTGCCCGGACCGACCATGATCGCGTGGATCGAGGGATCCTCGGGGACGCGGAAGTGCTTGGCCGTATGCACGAAGACAGGAACAGGAGCGTTATCGGCGCGGTCGGAGAGGAACGTCGAGCAGACACCCTCGCGCTTGCGACCATGAGTCTCATAGCGAACGGCAGCCACCGTGAGATGGACCTCGGTCGGGTTCGCCTTCTGCGATGAGGCGATCGAGTAAAGGCGGGGTTGGAGCTTGCGCAGGCACTTCACGAACTCCTCGGGGGTGAACTTCGCTGCGGGATGAGCGAGCAAAGGGTCGATCACCTCACGGCCCCAGACGTAGGCTTCAAGTTCGGCGCGTCCCTCAGGGGTCGTCATCGGGATAAAGTGAGCGGCTGTGGAATCCTTCTCTGCGATGGCCGCGAGGAGCTTCTTGTCCTTCTCGGTGATCACATAGCTGTGGGTCAGGGCCTCACGGATCGAGACCGTGTTGCCGTTTGGATCCACCACTGGTTCCTCGCCGCTGAAGCCAAGGACACTTAGAATCTCCTCCACAAGAGCGGGATTATTCGTCGGGAAAACTCCGAGTGAATCACCGACCTCGTAGGCAAGGCCGGAATCCGCGAGATCGATTTCGAAATGGCGAGTATCTTTGGCGGAACCTTCGGCAGTCAGCTTACGGTTCTTCTTGAGCTTCGCGTGAAAAGGATTCTTGCGGGAATAGAGAGCGGTAGGATCGGCGGACATCAGTGAAGAATAGTTAATGGGATGAGTGGTTCAAGTTTTCGTGAAGCAACCCTCAGGCCAATTCCTGGAGAAGGATTTGATTCATACGGATTCCGCCCAGGAAGTTCTCTATCAGCATGTTCTCGTCCGGGGAATGAATGCGGGAATCGGGATTGGCGAGGCCGAGCAGGTAGGAATCGACGCCAAGGATCTCCTTGAGCGTGGCCAGGATCGGGATGCTTCCCCCATCACGTAAGAGCAGGGGTTCTGCGCCGAAGGCTCCGGCGAGGGCTTTGCGAGCGGCTAGACCATCCGGGGAATTCGGATCGGACTGATAGGCGGCGCCTGCGTGTCCGGTGACGATTTCGAGGAGAACTCCGGCAGGTGTTTGATTGCGGAGATATTCCTCGGCAGCGGCCAGAATCACGGCGGGATCCTGATCGGCAACCAGACGGAATGTCAGCTTGGCAAAGGCTTCCTTGGGGAGGACCGTCTTGGTTCCAGCTCCCTGATAGCCACCGCCGATGCCATTCACCTCGGCTGTCGGCCTAGCCCCGATCCGCTCAATCGTTGTGAAATCCTTTTCGCCGAAGAGTTCAGTAACTCCAGCCAGCTCCTTGATGGCTTCATCTCCTCCGGAGGCCTTTTCCAAGTCGGCTGCGGCTGCGCGCTCCCAAGGCTCCAGTGGTCGCACGGCATCGTAGAATCCGGGAATAAGAACTCTCCCCTCGCCGTCGTGGAGCGATGCAAGCAGGCGGGCCACCACCGTGGCGGGATTGGCCACAGCGCCTCCGAAAAGACCGCTATGCAGGTCGCGAGCGGGACCTCGGACGAGGAGTTCCATCGCGGCAATGCCTCTCAAAGCATAGGTCAGGGCGGGCTTGTTGCCGGGTGCCATTGCAGTATCCGAGATCGCCACCAAATCACAGGCGAGTTCTTCCCGATGCTCACGCAGGAAGCTGGCAAGATTCGGACTCCCAATCTCCTCCTCACCCTCGATCAAGAAGATGACATTGACCGGCAGGGAGCCCTTTTCACGAAGTGTCTCCGCCACGCCAAGGATGTGGGCAAGGATCTGTCCCTTATTATCAGCAGCGCCACGGGCATAGATGCGCCCCTCCTCAATCCGAGGCTCAAAGGGAGGTGTGGTCCAGCCATCGAGCGGGTCAGGTGGCTGAACATCGTAGTGGCCGTAAATCAGCACCGTCCGTTTGGCAGGATCGCGCGGGGTTGCTGCGACCACGACGGGAGAGCCGGGTGTAGGATAAACCGTTGCTGTAAGTCCAATCGCCGTAAGCTTTTCCCTCAGCCACTCGGCACAGGAAACCAAATCCAGCGCATGCTCCGGCTGGGTGGAGATGCTGGGAAAGCGCAGGAAGGACGTTAACTCTTCCAGCGGGTCCATCGGTGAAATAAGCGAGCTTACAGCGTGACGCCGAGATCGCCGATCTTGCCGAGGTTGAGTCCGGAGAGAGCTGGCGTGGCGGCAGCCATCTGCTTGAAGAGATCCTCGAGTGAGGAAGCACCTTCGGCACCCAGTCCCTTTAGCAGGTCACTGAGAATTTCCCAATCGTCGCGGGCATGGCCGGGAGCCGTGAGAGCTCGATTGAGGCGCTGGAGGCGGCCATTGATATTCACCATCGACCCGCGCTTCTCGGCGGAGGCGCTACCCGGCAGAACGACCTTGGAGAACTTGAGCGATTCATTCGGCAGAATATCGAGCGTCACCAGTGAGGCGAGCTTGCTGAGATCCGTCTCGCTCAGGCCGCAATGGAGAGGATTCTCGCCCAGCACCACAAGGGATGTGATCTTGCCGGAAGCAATGCCCGTCGCGATCTCGGCAAGTCGGGAGCCGGGTGTCGTGGAGGTTACGCCGAGGAGTTGGGCTCCGCGGGTATTTGGATTGCCATCATCGGAGACGAGGAAGCCGTCGCCCTTCTGAGCACGGGGGCGGATGTCGATCAGCTCGGTTCCCACCGTCTTGGCAAGACGACTTACCAGGAAGAGCTCCTCGTTGGTCATGCGGCCCGAGGCAATAATTGCGGTCGCGGCACCGGACTGGCCCTTGATCGATTCGGCGGCAGCTGAGATCGCATCCTTCCACCGAACGGATCCTCCGCTAACGAGGGGCTCCTTGAGGCGATCCTCGCGATGGATGTAGGTGTAATTGAGACGGTGCGAATCGGGGAGCCAATAGGCATTCACCGCCTCGTTCTCGCGTGGGGTGATGCGGTGGATCTTGTTCTCACGGCTGCCGATCACGATGTTGCTACCCGTGCCGCAGTTCGTGTCGATGGTCTTGGTCTCCTTGAGGAACCAGACGCGCATCTTGAAGCGGAAGTCCTTGGAGGTGAGCGCGCCAACGGGGCAGATGTCGACGGTATTAAGCGAGTAGTTGCTATCGAGGCGCTTGCCGGGATGGACCGTAAGGTGGGTGTGGCCACCACGATCGACGAAGCCGAGGCAATCGTCCTTGGCCACCTCATCCATGAAGCGGATGCAACGGGAGCAGAGAATGCAGCGCTCGTCATCGAGAACGATACGCTCGCCGATGTCGACATGCTTCGG
>CAIKYN010000406.1 GCA_903831635.1 uncultured Spartobacteria bacterium | reverse complement strand
TAGACCAAGGCCACAAGACCCAGGATGGGAAGAAGGTAAATGAGATGTTCCATATGTGTTGTCTGAAAGAAAGACACTCAACTGGATGACGCGGGCGCTTGCCCGTCGGTCTCATCCATGAAGGGGGGCTTTCATGGGGAAGGCTAATCTTTAAGGGAAAAGCGGGCAAAGAGTCCAGTCTTCCCGACAGAAACAATCTTTCTAGGGAAGCATCGCTTCCCTGAAATCTCAGCCCTTCTGCTGGTTCAGGATCACTTCTCCCCCCGCGCGCCAAGTCTTATAGGTAGCGATAGATTCGGCAATCACGGGAAGGGCATCCTTCGCGGAGAGAATGTCAT
The DNA here is from genome assembly GCA_903831635.1 of uncultured Spartobacteria bacterium. GTDB lineage: Bacteria > Verrucomicrobiota > Verrucomicrobiia > Chthoniobacterales > UBA6821 > UBA6821. The sequence continues at coordinate 5,034 of CAIKYN010000406.1, read as the reverse complement.
CCACGATCACCGACTTGTTTTCAAGGATCTTGTAGTCCTCAAAAAAGCGCTTCAGCACGGCAAGGCGGTGAGGAGGGAGTTCGTGAACATCATTGCAGTTCTTATACTCGGGATCTCCGACCGGCACACCGATCAACTTGTGATCGAGCTCATCCTGATCCTTCATGACCATGAGACCGATGACGCGTGAAGTTACAAGCGTAAGGGGATAAACGGGTTCAGCTCCCAAGACGAGGATATCCAAGGGATCTCCATCATCGGCTAGAGTCTGTGGGATGAAGCCGTAATTTGCGGGGTAATAAACAGCCGAGTAGAGGACTCGGTCGAGCTTTAGCAAGCCGGTCTCCTTATCCAATTCATACTTGTTGGAGCTCCCCATCGGAATCTCGATGATGGAACGGACGATGCCCTTCCCTGCATCGTCTCCAGGGGAGACATCATGCCAGGAATTGGGACAGATCTGAACGTAGGGATCGGGAATTTTCGTCATGGAAAAAGAGGTTGAATTTAAGGAAATAAAAAGAGTTGAGATAATACGGATCCATTCTCCTCCCTTCAATCTTTCTTGAAAGGAGAGAGAAAATAACTGCAACCACCTACTTGTCCCGATGCCTCGGAGCGGGCGGAGGGAGATCGGGATGGGTTATCTCTTTTTCGACTTGGCGCCCCAGATCCTGAATCCAGAGATTCAGGATATAGGTCAGCACCACCGCCACATAGAACTGACCAATCATAGCTTGGGTGACCGCAATGGATCGCGCCAAGTGTGAGACGGGAACGATATCCCCGTAACCAAGCGTTGTCTGGGTACAAAAACTGAAATAGAAGAGGTCATTGAAGTTTTTCATCCACTCCTTCAAGTCCATTCCCTTCACTAATTGATCGTCCAGGTGGAAGGCCTTCACATTCTCTTTCGAAACGAAGGTGTAAAGACAGGCGTAGATGGTTGCGATCCAGATATAGAGATTGAAGGCACCCACGACTTCATCGAAACCGGCACGCTTTCGACGCAGAATTGCACGAATCCAGACAAAGGCTCCGAAGAGCATGGTGAAAAAGACACTAGTTACCAGTGAGAGTTCCAAAGACTCCCAAAAATCGATAACCACTCCATTATATGTCCTGTACTGCCTCAAATAGAGAGTGGTGAACTGAAAAACAAAGGTTGCAAAGGAGATGACTATTGCCGAGCGAAAGCCGGAAAAGGAGGCAATTGCCAACCATGCCACTCCCAGCAAGATCAACAGATTAAGAATAATCGGGATGAGGTTTCCGAAAAAAAGCAGACTGATAAGGATGATACCTCCGACGATGTGACGGCGCTCCTCGAACTTTTTGCTACTGGCGCTCCAGCTTCTCATACTCACCAATCGCCACCCCCGCCACCTCCTCCACTATCCCCGCCACCTCCTGAAAATCCCCCGGAGTCTCCTCCTCCGCCATCTCCACGCCCCCCACCCCAGCCTCCGCCCATTCCTCCGATAAAGAGACCGGTCGCGGCTGCAGCACCGGGACTCACGCCTCCCTGGCCAACATCACGACGATTCCTTCCGGTGATGATCAGGACAAAAAGAACGAGGAGAAAAAAACCGAGAGGCGAAAAAAGGAAATCCTTGATCGTCGTTGGCTTTTCCTTGGAGTGACCCGTCCCTTTATACTCACCCTTCGTGGCCTGCATGACAGCGGTGATCCCAGCGGCCAGACCAGCCCCATAGTTCCCTGATCTGAATGAAGGTGCCATGGTTTCTCGAATGATTCGGCTGCAGAGAGCGTCAGGCAGAGCTCCCTCAAGACCATAACCTGTCTGAATCCATCCCTTGTGTTCCTGTACCGAGATAAGGATGAGAGCTCCGTTCGAGGTTTTTTTCTGCCCGATGTGCCATGCGGAGTACAACTGCTGCGCATACTGATCGATAGAGAATCCCTCGGGGAGTTTCTTCAGCACCAAGGCAACGATCTGGTTTGAAGTCTCCTTCTCGAAAACCGCGAGACGTTGATTGAGCTGCGATACCAAGGGCGGTGCAATCACTCCCGCCTCATCGGTCACATACTCTGTAGGAGCAGGAGGCAGAGACGCCTCAGCAGACACCTTACCCAATCCGATCCCCATCAGGAGCAGGAGAACTAGGGGAAGGTGTCGAACCATGAAAATCGATCTTGTGGGTTATTTCGCCGGAGTCGGCGCGGCGCCACCTCCACTGGAGGGCGCACCACCAAAGTCGAACTTTACCGAGGGGGCGGTCTCAGCACCGGCAGTCGCTTGGAAGTAGGGCTTCTGCTGGAAACCGAGCAGGCCGGCAAAGAAGACCGTCGGCAGCGTGCGGATCTTGGTATTGTAAGCCTGCACCGCGGCATTGAAACGACCGCGCTCCACGGTGATTCGGTTTTCCGTTCCCTCGAGTTGCGCCTGAAGGTCGCGGAAGTTTGCGGTCGCCTTCAGGTCGGGATAGTTCTCAGCCACCACGAGGAGTCGCGAGAGGGCGGAACCAAGCTGTCCTTGGGCCTGCTGGAACTGAGCCAACTGTGCGGGATCAGTCGGCGCCTGATTCTGGTTGATGTTCACCTTACCGACGGAAGCTCGGGCTTCGGTGACCTGAACGATCGTCGACTTCTCGAAGTTGGCTGCTCCCTGAACAGTCTGAACCAGATTCGGGATCAGATCGGCACGACGCTGGTAGACATTCTGGACCTGAGCCCAAGAGGCATCGACAGCTTGAGAACTGCCGACCAGTCCATTGTAGCTGCCAATGGCGGCAAGGATGAGAATGACGATGACACCGAGGACTATGAGGAGTGTTTTATTCATTTGATTGAGTGTTAGAAGTTCAAGGCTAGGAGTTGGGTAAAATCTTGGTCCGGTTTCAGGTTTTAAACTCTCGGCATGTCGACGCCGGGAGCGGTCTGCTGCATGACAAGAACACGATTAATGGCATTCACGTAGGCGCGGGCAGAGGCCTCGATCACATCAGTGGAGGCTCCTTTGCCGGTGATAAGTCGCCCATCGCCGAAATCTACCTTCAGAGTGACCTCACCGAGAGCATCCTGCCCTTCGGTGACAGCCTCGACGAGGTAAACGGCCAGATGACCCGTCTTCTTCACAATCCGGTCGATCGCCTTCATGGCTGCATCGACTGCACCATTGCCCGGGCTCGATTCTTCGAGGGTCTCTCCTCCATGACGCAGCTTCACCGTAGCACTGGGAACGGTGCTTCCGCCACAGACAACATAGAGCGATTCGAGGGAGTAGGCACCAGTCTCGCCCGCAACGGCATCACCCGCGAGAGCAACGAGGTCATCGTCGTAAACAAACTTCTTCTTGTCCCCGAGTTCCTTAAAGCGGGTGAAGATCGGTGCGATCTCAGCCTCGGTGAGGCTCAGGCCAAGTTGCTCGAGACGGGCCACCATGGCATGGCGTCCACTGTGCTTGGTGAGAGGGAGATCAGTGCCGCCCCAGCCGACATCACGAGGATCCATAATCTCATAAGTCTCGCGCATCTTCAGGATGCCGTCCTGATGAATGCCTGAGCCGTGGGCAAAGGCATTCTCACCGATGATCGCCTTGCTACGGGCGACCTGAAGACCACTCAGACGACTGATGAGACGGGAAGTTTTGAGGATTTCCTTGGTGGCAATACCGGTGGAAAGACCAGCATAAACATCGGGACGGGTCTTGATCGCCATGACCACCTCCTCGAGCGCCGCATTACCGGCGCGCTCGCCGATACCATTGAAGGTACCCTCGACCTGACGGGCCCCTGCTTGGACAGCAGCCAGTGAATTGGCGACAGCCATACCAAGATCATCGTGACAATGAACGCTGATGACCGCCTTCTGGATATCGCGGACATGCTTTCGGAGATAAGTGATCAGATCGGCATACTGGCCAGGCATCGCATAGCCGACCGTATCAGGGATATTCACCGTAGTCGCTCCCGCCTCGATCGCGGCCTGAACGACTTCGGCCAGAAACTCGGGTTCGGTGCGCGAGGCATCCTCAGGAGAGAACTCCACATCTGAGACCATCGACTTGGCCTGACTCACTCCCTCGACTGCAAGACGGATGATTTCCTCGTTGGCCTTCTTGAGCTTGTGCTCGCGATGGATCTTCGAAGTGGCAAGGAAGACATGGATGCGGGCGCGGTCACCCGCCGAGAGCAAAGCACGTCCAGTCGCTTCGATATCCTTGGGAACGCATCGGGCAAGTCCGGCAATCACGGGCCCCTGAATCTCCTCGGCAATCGTCTTCACCGCCTCGAAGTCACCATCGCTGATCACGGGGAATCCCGCCTCGATGATATCAACCTGGAGGCGCGCCAGTTGGCGGGCGATCTCAAGCTTCTCACGCAGGTTCATCGAGGCACCCGGGCACTGCTCGCCATCACGAAGTGTCGTATCGAAAATAAGGACTCGGTCGTTGTTCATAGGAAAAGGATCCGGAACGACCGGATCAGGGGCCGCTCCTGGAAAATTAGAAGGCAAGAAGGAGCAAGGTGCCAGCGCGGAATGAGGGCTGACGGCAAACGGCATGAAAGGCTCCGACCATGATCAGATCCTTTCATAGGAGCCCCTGTTTTGCAAATGGATCCAGAAGGGGGGATTACTTGATTATTTGATGTTGGGAAGAGCCCACTGGAGCCATTCCTTCTTGGGCGAATCATAGAGATCGTATCGGAAACCCTCTTTGACGGGACCTCCGCCGGCCTCTCCAGAGGGGGTCGAGAACTCGACGCCCCCCAAACCCTTCGATTCGAGAAGGGATGATTGAACATTAAGCGAAATCAGCCCACCCGAGATCCTCATGCCTCCCGCATTCCAGAAGCGACTATTCTCACGGAGAAGCGAAGCGTAACGGGGCTTTAGGGAGGCGGTTAACCGGACTCCGTTTCCACCCGCCACCAGATCCTTGCGCGTGATCTTACCCACAAGCACACCCCGGTAAATCACAGGAGTACCCACGCCGACCTTGGAAGTAGAGGCCGTGAGGACAACCTCGAAGCCCTCTTCCTGATAATCGACCAACTCGGCATCCTCTTG
>CAIKYN010000405.1 GCA_903831635.1 uncultured Spartobacteria bacterium | reverse complement strand
GGCGATCCTGCTCTCGTAGTAGATCGGCACCGTCGCCTTATCAGCCACGGCACGCTGGATGTCATAGACGGAGATATAATTCCCGAAGATCGCCCTGGTATTGGCATCGGTCTTCTCGATCGGGGTCCCGGTGAATCCGATGAAGGAGGCATTCGGCACCGCATCCCTCATGTCACGGGCGAAGCCGTCGATCAGGTCATACTGGCTCCGATGGGCTTCGTCTGCGATGACGACGATATTGCGTCTCTCGGAGAGAGCCTTGTTGGCAGAGTCCTTCTCGGCGGCGAACTTATGGATCGTCGTGAAGATGACGCCGCCGCTGGACCGGTTGAGGATTTCCCGGAGATGCTCCCGGCTCTCTGCCTGAATGGGCATCTGTCCCAGCGTCTCATGGCACCGCTGGAACTGCCCGAAGAGCTGGTCATCCAGATCATTCCTGTCCGTGAGCACGACGAGGGTAGGATTCTGCATCGCCGGATGACGGGCCATCCGTCCGGCATAGAAGAGCATCGAGAAGCTCTTGCCGCTTCCCTGCGTGTGCCAGACGACACCGGCACGCCGGTCTCCGGGCTTCCCCTCCTCCATAGATCCCGACCAGTAGGCTCCCTCGTCTTCTTTGGCTCGTCCGTCTTCGGCCATGCCGCTCGCACGGATCGTCTCCTCGACGGCCGCATTCACGGCGTGGAACTGGTGATATCCCGCGATGATCTTGTGGATCGCCCCGTTGTCCGGATCTTCCTCGTTGTAGCTCATCAGTGAGGGAATCTCTGCCTTGTAGGTCTGGAGCTGGGAGAAGGCGCTCCAGATCGTCGCCTCCTCATCGGCAGCATTCTTGAGCTCGATCACCACCAGCGGCAGACCATTCAGGAACAGGATCACATCGGGGCGGCGGTTATGCTGCCCCTCGATCACGGTGAACTGATTCACCGCCAGCCAGCCATTCGCCTTCACATCAGCGAAGTCCACCAGACGCACCCGATCCCCCGCGATCGATCCATCGGAGCGCTTATACTCTACCGGCACCCCGTCGCGCAGATGATGGTGAAAGGAGCGATTGTTCCCGATCAGGGAGGTGGTCTCGTGGCGCAGGACCTTCCTCAGAGCCTCCTCCCGTGCCTCCTCGGGGATAGCGGGATTCAGCCGATGGATCGCTTCACGGAGACGCCCCTTCAGCACTACATCGGAGAAGGAGTCTCGCTCCGAGGCAGACTCCCCCGGAGCCATGTCCGGCCCGTGACCGATGCCGTAGCCCAGCTCACTCAGCCACTCCAGCGTGGCCTCCTCAATATGGGATTCGTTCAGGGACATGGGAAAATTCTTAATTGACGGAGCGCGTGTATCTATCGAGATTGTTCTCGGAGATTCGGCCAAGAGATTGCAGGGACTTCGGTCCCCCCAGTCTCAAACGCTTTATCTCCTTTTTTATTTTCGGGCCGTATAAGGGTCAGGCACATAGACGATTCCTTGGGTTTTGAAGGCCACTCCGTCCCGATAGCCATCTCCTCTCCATTGGAGGCGATCCAAGAGCGGCGAAAACTCCTCCGTAACCTCAGGTCGGGCCACTTTTTCGGACATGCCGGGCAATCTCAGACCCACATTGATCGCATAGATCAGCATATCGGCCACCTGTACCGGATAGGCCATATCCGAAGCGACAAAGAATGGTGATGGGACGATCCGCGTGCTTCGGTAACGCCCTTTGGCGGTTTCCTTGAAGTACCACTCCATCCGTCGAACGAATCGACGATCCTGCATCTTTTCGGACTCATCCATGACCAAGAGCCCTGTCTCATTCTGGAATTCCAGCATGTAAAAATAGCGCTCCAGCATGAAGATCAGATCCTTCCTCAGCACATCTTCAGGGGAGAGACGAAGTGGAATATCTTTAGGAGGTCTCAGACCTCGGGGAATAATCGATGCAAAGATCCGGGCTTCGTGCTGATCCAACAGGTCAAAAATCCCCCTTACCATGGTCAGGCAGGCCTGCCCATAGGCAGTGAATTCATCACGGGTGGGCTTCTGTTTTCGGAGTCCCTTGCTCAGGAAAGCCAGACAATGCTTCCTGCGCTCGGCATCCTCCATTTCCGGAGATTGGACCGCGAACTTGAAGCGATCCTTGTCAAGAAGACGGCACCCTTTGATCTCCTTCTTGAACCGGTGCAAATGGTCACCGAATGCCGCTTGCTCCAGAGTTGAAAGGGACTTCACAAAGGGCCACAGCTTCTTGGCATTCAGGGCAAAGCCCCCATGCACTTCGTAGGGAAGATTCCGGTGATCGTGACCGCTTTCGTCGAGGAAAAGGAGATAGCTCATGCCTTAAGAAATGATGTCAAACACATGAGTTACTCATAAAAATACAAAGACTCCTGAAGAATGTCACTGAACTCCAACTCCCCAGGTCCATAGTCTATTTCTCTTGGCTTCCTGTGACTTCCGACTTGAAGCTCGCCGCCGAATTTTTCCCTTCATCTTCAGCATCATCATCGGGCTTGGCTTGGCTTCCGGGATCAGGGCATCGAAGCGATCCAACAGACCGAGCACCCTGCAGACGCGCAAAAATCCTGAGAGTTGCGCCGCCACCTCGCCGGATTCCAGCCGCTCGACCGTCCTCTTGGCTACTCCGGCCTGCTCGGCCAGTTCCGCCTGGGTCAGATTCCTCTCCAGCCGAGCATGGGCAAGCCGCTCACCCAGCTCACGCAGAAGCGTCGCATCATTCATTTCCAGAGAAATCCTCATAATGCGTCAAATATGGCGAATCGATTGTTTTATTCAATATATTTCGCCAGATATGGCGATATAGACCATTGATTTTTCTGCAACTACTAGCGAACTACTAAAACGTTTATAATTAGTAGTTGCATCATATTCCATTGGTTTTCAGCTACTTGAGCAATCGTTCGATCATCGCCCTTGGTATTTCAGCCAGAAGGGGTAGCGGGCAGGCGCTGGGGTTGAGGAGTAGCCGTATCCACTCTGCTGGACGACCGGGGGTGGGATCTTCAGCATCGTCGGGGGCCGGGGAAAATCCCGTTTCGATGGATACGGTCCTCCTTCTGGGATCTCCTCTCTGTTGAATGCCCCATCCCTGGCTGGATCGGGATACCCCGTCTCAAAGGAAGACATCCCGATGGCCGTTTCACGCGCCCAGGCCAGCCAGCCCTTCTGCTCCTTGGTCAGCTTGCCTTTCTGGGTATCGCGCCAGCGACGTTCACATTCCTGAATGAAGGCATCTGCCTCCCGCCAGAGTCGCCACCACTCGGAAGCCTTCAGCAAATCCTCAGCCCTGACATGGATCGTCTCCTCGATGGCTGCTTCATGCTTCCGCTTCCGTTCCACAATCTCCTCCGCCTGCCGTTTCTCCTCCTCTTTGCGCGACCGCTCTTCCCGGGCGATACGCTCCTGCTCCAGCTTGATGAAGTGCTCACAGCTCGCCTTCACGATCTTCGCGAGGATTTGCTCCGTTGTCCCTTGATTCTCTTCCGTCCATGTCAGCTTCCTGAGCTCCCTGCTGTCGTAGTGGCGATGGTAACGGTCCTCATCAAAGGAAAAGGTCAGCTTGCCTGATGGCTTCTTCTTCCTAGCCTCCCAATCATCAGAGAAAGCCCCGGACACCCTGCGGGAGAGGAGATCTTCCAGCACCGTCGGCTCCTCGATCTTGATCAGCAACTCATGATCGCCCCACTTGAACCGCGCCGGATCATACTTGCTCCGGGTCTTCTCAAAGGAAACACCCCTCGCCTGCATCGCCATGATCAGCACATGAAGGCAACGCGCAGCATGGGAAATCATCGCCTTGGAGACATGCACCCTGGGAAGCAGACGAGACTCCGATCGACACATCCCGTCATAGCTCGATTCAGTCGCAGGGAGCGCCGAGATAAGTTCAACGGCGACAGGATGGAGATGAACCTTTCCCCTGGGTAGCGGCAGGACATCCGGAACCGGATCCTCCAGAGTCAGCGTTGCCAGTTGCTTCGGCTCAGGAGGCAAGCGAACCCTGCGCGGTTTCATGCCCGCCGCGAGCTTTGCCCAGTAGCCGCGGGAGGGACGGGGGACATTCAGCTTCTTGCAGCGCTTCGTGATCGCCACATCCGAGATCCCCAGCTCCTCGGCCAGCTTTGTTCCCGGTGTCGACCAGACCTTCTCATAGATTTCCTCGCGGGTGAGTTCTTTCTGAGGGGGCTCGTCGCTCATGGGATTCTCCTAGTGATCAGTCAGGAATCAGGAATTTCCCCGGAGCCATCTCGGGACCATGGCCGAGGGCATAGCCCAGCTCACCGAACCACTCCAGCGTGGCCTCCTCGATATGGGATTCGTTCAGGGACATGGGTCAGGCTTCGTTTGATTTCTTTTGATTTCGAATGAATCTTTCTGATATCAACTCAGCACGTCCAATTCCTACAAATTGTAGGCGCGGTTCGACAGATTCAAAGGTCCCACCCCGGTGAAAAGAACCCAATGGGTTCTCTCGAAAGAGTAGCCGGGGTGGTCTTTTGTCTGCGTTCATTTCAGTAGTGGAAGATGCTTCCTGTCTGAAAGATGTCGAACTCCGAGCAAACAGCGCTTCGGATATGTTCATAGCTTCGGGGATCACCCATATCCCATTTCCGGTAGATGGCCCAGTTGCAGTAATCGACGATCTGCAGATCCATATTCGACTTCGAGTCGTGATGAAGGATCCGGTATTTGGCTGATTGGGGAAGCATTCCTGCAAGGGTTTTTTTAACCGCTTTTTCGATCGCATCCCGCTTCTTCTTAACGGGGATCACATCTGTGTAAACAATGACCTCATCGAAGAGATTCAGGTCGTGCTCCAAAAGAATATGACGAAGGAGATAGCCAACCATTATCGGATAAAACCGGACCACATCTCGGAGCGTTGGATGAGTTTTCCTTTTTTCTACAATCAGTGCATCCACCCGCGTCCCACCAAGATTCTTCCTTATGATCTCAAAAACCTTATTCCTGACGGGCTGAGCATTTTCTGCAGCATGGAAATACTCGAGTTCCATGCCTGCCTCAACTAGATCATACTTGAGCTCAATGAGCTCCCGATAAGCTTGAAATGGGCGCTCTTTACTTAGAGCAGACAACAAAAAGTATCTCGTCCCTGTTGGCGAGAAATCCAGATTACCAGACTCATCAAGAAAGATGTAAAGGAAGCGCTGCGCCATCGATGGTCAATATTAGCATGTAGCAGCCTCAGCATCGCAAACGCTCAACTCCCCGCTCAGGAGTTTTGGGAGGAGGGTGTCGCGGAGGATGGCGAGGGTGCGGGATTGCTGCTCAAGGGTTTTGATTTGCTCATCTAGTGATTCAGCAATCTTTTCGTATGCGGTGACGATACTTGGCGGTGGAACGATGAAGCGAAGGTTCTCGAAATTCTGTTTGTTGATAGAGCCAAAGACGGTTCCTTCTGCTTCGTAGGCTGCGAAGTCTGGATAAAGATTTGCCATCGCGTGGTAGGTGTATGAGATCGCCCCCGATTTGTGGCGCACGGCAGCCACACCTCGGCCGATACAGCATTCTTCATCGGCCATATTGATGTCTCCCACTGGTGCGCGGACGCTAACGAGCGTGTCGCCCGGTTTGGCGTAGCGGGTTGGAGCAGTGCAAAACATGCGGCGAGTTGGAAAACGGAAACCAAAATCCGTGCGACCTTGGTAGAGCGGAATGCCATTTCCGTCCTCGTTGTAGGTGTCGCCAGGTGGAGACTGGCCCATTATGAGATCGAAAGCGTCTTTTACTGAGCCGTATCTCCATCCTTTGGGCACCACACCATCTGCTTCGTGCTCGAAAGAGTCGGAGAAGAGGGCAGCGGTGGCGGCGTCCATGCCGGAGGGGTTACGGCCGTCGAGCTTGGCGCGAACGGGGTCGAAGTCGACGAACCAGCTCTGGAAAAGGGCTCGGGCCGTGGCCTCGAGGGTGGCATTCATCCGCCGGTTCAACTCGATCTTGTCATCCAACGCTCCCAGCACCTCGGCTATCCGCTTCTGCTCGGCGAGTGGTGGGAGAGGAATCTCGAACTTTGAACAGTCTCCAACGCGGATATGGCTTACAGTTGAACCGCTTCCTTCATGAGCTCCAAACTGATTCTGAAGGTCCTTGGATAAGAAAGAATAGAGAAGAAACCTTGGTTCCAAGACTGCTCGGTTAGCCCGATATTGCATGAGCCTCTGACCAAGGAAAACTGTGTCTGTGAAATCTACGTAGCCGACTTCTCCCAAAGGAGCCTCACGTGTCAAAATCACGTCGCCAAACCTCACATCGGCCCTGCGAGTCCATTTTTCAAAGGTCTCTTTGGATACTCGACGACAATCTTCTTTATTGATTCGTCCGCCCTTTATGTTGGTTGTGCGGAGCATTTTATAAGGCGTGGGCTCGTCAACAACGGGAGCCGTTTTATTAACGCAATCGACGATCAACTCGCAGACCTCACCAACTGGTACTCTTTTCCACTCACCCGCCATACCCCACTCCCTTCAGATTTTCTTTAATGGCCTGTTCGAGTCGGGCTGACTCGGCGAACTGGGCGTTCAGCTCGGCGATGAGGCGGGGCATTTTCTCCTCGAAGGGTTCGCCGTCGTCCTCGACCTCCTCGGCTCCGACGTAGCGGCCCGGTGTGAGGACATGGCCGTGGGCGGCGATTTCCGCCGTCGTTGCAGACTTACAAAAACCAGCGACGTCGGAGTAGCTGGGAGTTTGGATCTGGGAGTTGGGGGCTTTGTCCCCTCGCCATGCGTGGTAGGTGGTGACAATCTTCGCGAGATCCTCTTCGGTAAGCTCCCGGTGGACGCGGTCGATGAGGGTGCCCATTTTCCGGGCGTCGATGAAGAGGGTTTCCTTGCGGCGATCGCGGCGCTTTCCGTCGTTCTTGCTCCTCGTAATGAACCAGAGGCAGACGGGGATCTGGGTGCTGTAGAAGAGCTGTCCCGGGAGTGCGACCATGCAGTCGACAAGGTCAGCCTCGATGAGAGCTTTCCTGATCTCTCCCTCTCCGGATTGGTTGGAGGACATGGAGCCATTCGCAAGGACGAAGCCGGCCATCCCGTGCGGTGCGAGGTGGTGGATGAAGTGCTGGACCCAGGCGAAGTTCGCATTCCCCTTCGGCGGGACGCCGTACTGCCAGCGGACGTCGTCGTCTTTGCGGAACCAGTCGGAGTCATTGAATGGAGGATTGGCCAGGACGTAGTCGGCCCGGAGGTCGGGGTGAAGTGGTCGGCGGAAGGTGTCGGCGTGCTCGGGTCCGAAGTCTGCCTCGATGCCCCGGAGGGCGAGGTTCATGATGGCGAGGCGGCGGGTGGTGGGGTTGCTCTCCTGGCCGTAGACGCTGATGTCGCCCAGCTTGCCGCCGTGGGATTCCACGAATTTCTCACTCTGGACGAACATGCCGCCGGAGCCGCAGGCGGGGTCGTAGATGCGGCCCTTGTACGGGGCGACCATCTCGACGAGGAGGCGGACGACGCAGGAGGGGGTGTAGAATTGGCCGCCGTTCTTGCCCTCGGCGCTCGCAAACTGGGTGAGGAAGTACTCGAAGACGCGCCCGAGGAGGTCCTTGGACCGGCTGGCGGCATCTGCGAGCTGGATGGAGCCGATGAGGTCGATGAGCTCGCCGAGGCGGTTCTTGTCGAGGTCGGCGCGACCGTAGTTCTTGTTCAGGGAGCCCTTGAGGCGGGGGTTGTCCCGTTCGAGGGCGACCATGGCGTCGTCAACGAGCTTGCCGATGGTGGGGAGCTTGGCATTGGCTTGAAGGAAGGACCAGCGGGCCTCTTTCGGAACCCAGAAGACATTGGCGGCGAGGTACTCGTCCTTGTCCTCGGGATTGGCCCCAGCGAACTCGCCCTCTCCCGCGATGAGCTTGGCATGGTGCTCCTCGAAGCTGTCGGAGATGTACTTCAGGAAGATGAGACCGAGGACGACGTGCTTGTACTCGGCCGCGTCCATGTTGTTGCGGAGCTTATCGGCGGCGAGCCACAACTTCGCTTCGAAGCCGAGATTGGCCGAGGAGTCTGAAGTAGATTTCTTGGGACGTGCCATGGGGGAAAACGGTGTCTGACAGATAACGCTCAGAGAGGCAGGTGGCGAGGCGGGAGTGAATGGTTGTGTCTGGGGCTGCTGGCCAGATTTTTCAAACCCCTGTCTGCAACTCCTTGAGCAAAGCGTTTGCCGCTAACTCATCTTCTTCCTAACAGCCTTCAGCCTAAACCGCTTCAGCCTGACTTTCTACTGCGCCAAAGCAGGCTTTGCCTTGCGGCGCCGCTGAGAGTCGGCAACAAATTCTTCTTGGGCATTGAATCTTTCTCCCTCCACGGGTCGTAGATGGTAGAGGCCGTCGGTGTCCATGACGCGAGCCTTCACGTTATCCTTCCAGAAGGTATCAATGATTTCCTGGATATGCTCCTGCACACGGGGGTTGCGAATCGGAAAGCCGGTCTCAACGCGGCGGAAGAGATTCCGAGGCATCCAGTCAGCGCTACCAAGGTATATCTCGGGTGTTCCACCATTCTCAAATCGTATGATGCGGCTGTGCTCCAGGAAGCGACCAACGAGGCTGCGCACCTCGATATTCTCGCTCACTCCGGGGATGCCGGGACGCAGACAGCAGATACCACGGATGAAGAGACGTACCTTGATGCCTGCCTGGGAAGCACGGTAGAGCGCTTCGATCATGCTCTCCTCCACTAAGGCATTCATCTTCACAAAGATACCTGCTGGGCGACCTGCTTTCGCGTGCTCGATCTCACGGTCAATGAGTTCCAGCATTCCTTCACGCAGGTCGTAAGGGGCCATGAGCAACTCTTTCATGCCCGGGAACTTGGACACACCGGTCAGGATATTGAACATCGTAGCCACATCCGAGGTGAGTTCCTCGCGAGCTGTCAGGAAACCGAGATCGGTGTAAAGCCGCGCCGTCGAAGGATGGTAGTTGCCGGTTCCAAGGTGGGCATAGCGCCTGATGATTTCACCCTCCTGCCGGACAACAAGCATCGCCTTGGCGTGAGTCTTGAGCCCCGCGATGCCGTAGATGACATTCACGCCGGCCTCGCGCATGAGGCGTGCCCACTTGATATTGGCTGCCTCGTCGAACCGCGCCTTCAGCTCGATGATGACGGTCACTTGCTTGCCGTTCTCCGCCGCATGGATGAGAGAAGCCACGAGGGGTGAATCGGAGCTGGTGCGGTAAAGTGTCTGTTTGATTGCCAGGACATGAGGGTCCTCGGCAGCTTGTCCGAGGAAGTCGAGCACGGTCTGGAAGCTATCGTAGGGATGCTGCATCAGGATATCGCCCTTGCGGATATGCCAGAAGATGTCGGCCTCCTCATTCAGGGAGACGACGGTCGCGGGGGTAAATCGCTTGTCGCGGAGATCAGGCCGGTCGATCGAGAGGGCTAGCGGCATGAGGCGCGTGAGATTGATGGGACCTTCGTGCCGGTAGAGATCACCGTGCCCTAGGTTGAAGATTTCGAGCAAGCGATTGGCCACTGCATCGGGACAATCATCCTGGACCTCCAGACGCACCGCGGCACCGCGGTTCACATGGCGCAACTCCTCCTCGATGGCATGCAAAAGATTCTCGGCCTCCTCCTCATCGATGTAGAGGTTACTGTTGCGGGTGACGCGGAAGAGATGCGCACCAAGCACCTTGACTCCATGGAAGAGGGTTCCCACGTAGTGTTTGATGATGCTGCCAAGGAAGACAAAATCATGGCCCTGCTCCTCCGTCTGCTGAGAGAAGGGAACGACTCGCGGC
>CAIKYN010000404.1 GCA_903831635.1 uncultured Spartobacteria bacterium | reverse complement strand
TCCACCTTTCCACCTTTCCACTTTTTAACCTTTCAACTTTTCACGACTTTTCCCCATGCCTCTTCTCCAACTCCAGCAGGTCACCCTCCGCTACACGGATCTTCCGCTTCTCGACAAGGTCGACCTGCAGATCGATCCCGGTGAGCGAGTCTGTCTGGTGGGGCGCAACGGCACCGGCAAGACCAGCATTATGCGAGTCATCTCCGGCGAGGAAAAACCTCAGGAAGGGGATATCACTAAGCCGAATGGGGTCGTCCTGACAAGGCTCCCCCAGGAAGTGCCGGATGGCATCATAGGCACCGTCTACGAGGTGATCCATGGAGGTCTCAGGATCGGAGGTACAGAGGAAGACTGGGAGGCTGATGTCCGCGTCGAGGATCTGATGGATGAAATGAAGCTTCCGTCCGAAAAAGAATTCCAAAGTCTCTCCGGCGGCATGAAGCGCCGGGTGCTCCTTGCCCGTGCCCTCGTGGGTCAGCCCGATGTCCTGCTGCTCGACGAGCCGACCAACCATCTCGACCTTGAGTCGATCCTCTGGCTTGAGAACTTCCTGCTCAAGGTCAAACCGACCCTTTTCTTCGTGACCCACGACCGCGCCTTCCTCCGGAAGCTCTCGACCCGCATCGTCGAGCTGGACCGGGGGCGACTCACCAGCTGGGCCTGCGACTACGACACCTACCTTGAGAGGAAGGGGGCCTTCCTCGACGCCGAGGAGAAGCAATGGGCCGCCTTCGACAAAAAACTTGCCCAGGAGGAGGCATGGCTCCGGCAGGGAGTGAAGGCCCGTCGCACCCGTAACGAAGGCCGTGTGCGCGCCTTGAAATCGCTTCGTGCCGAACGGGGTAAGCGCCGCGAACGCGTCGGCTCCGCCAAGATCGAAATCCAAGAGGCTGGTTCCTCAGGCCAGAAGGTCATCGAGGCGAAAAACATCAGCTTCCAGTATGGGGATCACCCGATTGTCAGCGACTTCACCTCCACCCTATGGAAAGGGGATAAGGTGGGCATCATCGGCCCCAATGGCGCGGGCAAGACAACACTACTCAAAATGCTCCTCGGCAAGCTGGAGCCAACGGAGGGATTCGTGAAACTCGGCACTCAACTCCAGATTGTTTATCTCGACCAGCTACGCGATCAGATCGATGGGGAGAAGAGCCTGGGACAGAACGTCGCGGGCGATGCCGAGACCGTCACCTTCCAAGGACGCCCCGTCCACATTCACACCTATCTGAAGGACTTCTTGTTTCCCTCTGATCGGATTCGGATGCCCGCCAAGATGCTCTCGGGCGGGGAAAGGAACCGCCTCCTTCTGGCGCGCCTTTTTCTCCAACCGGCGAATGTCCTTGTTCTCGATGAGCCGACCAATGATCTCGATGCAGAGACCTTGGAACTGCTCGAGGAGCTTCTCGTCGGCTACGAGGGGACGCTTCTGCTTGTCTCCCACGACCGCGCCTTCCTGGATAATGTGGTCACCAGCACCTTCGTCTTCGAGGGAGAGGGACGTATTACCGAATACACCGGCGGGTACGAAGACTGGGTCCGCCAGCGCAAGGAACTCGCCCGCGTAGCCGCAATGCCTGTGGCCACCACACGGGCAATCGAAGTATCCAAGCCTGGCAAGACGGAGAAGGGACGCAAGTTCCTCAATCGAGAACAGAAGGAGCTGGATGAGCTTCCTGCTAAAATCGAGGAACTCGAAACCAAGCAGGCGGAACTCTCCGAGCGACTAGCTGATCCCGCTCTCTATCAGAGCAAGGATGGAGAATTCCAGAAAGTGGAGAGGGAACTCAACCAACTCCACCAGACCATCGAAAAGACCATGGCCAGATGGGAGGAGTTGGAGAGGCTTAGGAGTGAGCTAGCAAGCTGAGGCTGTTAGCGGTTTAGGCTGAAGGCTGATAGGTAACAGCCAACGGACATGACTCCCGCAGAAACGAGCCTTTGGGAAAAGCGAGTACAAACGCAGAGACGCAGAGGATTTTCATCTGGAAAACAGGAAGTCAGGAACAATCACAGATGCTTGAGATTGATCCCACTTGTCATCGGGTGAGCAACGCACTACCAAGAAAGTAGAGATCAATGGTATTAATGACTCCCCCTCCGACTAAATTCTCTAGTGAGCCTTTCCCGCAACTTTTCTATAGTGATTTCATGGGGAAATATCATAGCTTCAGAAGGATAGCAAAAAGCTTGCCCCAATGAACCTGCCGACAAAAACGGCCATTTGGCCGCCTAGTAACTGTTAGACGCAGATACCACGATTTACATATGATTTCTAATCGCCCCTCTGCAGAAATTCTATTCAAGGCAGCCTACGCCGGATACGCTGGGATAGATGCAGCGTTTTCACAGATAGCACCAACTCTTTCGCCGGAGGAACTTACCTTTGCTAAAAAAGCTGTGGGAAAAGTTATGGCCGAGATTCTATTCGAGATTACGGAGCCTATCCTGAAAGTGCATCCAGAACTACTACCACCAGAATGGCGTGATGAAAATCTTCCCCCACGCGTCTAACCAGACGCTGCATCCAACGCCCTTCGGGCGTGGCTGAGCTTGGACGTTAGGTTCAGAGCACCCTCTTATTGACTGCCGCACATGGAGGATTTTCTGATACTCTTGTTTCAAGTTTTGCTTGAACTATTCGTAAATCTTCCATGGGACGTATTTTTATATGGGGAGCCAAAACTTGACGCAAGGGACTCTCGCCCATTTTTGATTGGTGTATGGAGTTTACTTTCCGGTGCTGCTGTGGGAGGTCTATCACTGTTATTTTATCCTGATGTTATTTCCAAGCATGCATGGCTGCGGGTATTTCTTTTGTTTTTTTCGCCGTTATTAGGTGGGTTGACTGGCTATTTGAGTGCCAGACTGAGGTCGTCATATCGACCCTATGTGGTGCCTTCACAGCATTTTTGGTGGAGTTGTATGTTTAATTTCGGATATGTGCTCATCAGATTCACTTACGCCTCTAGAGCATGAATCTTTTGACACCTAACCAATCACTGGAGCGAACACCATTAGGTCTTCCTGTTTGCATGGGATCACCGTGCATGGTGTCGCTCACCTGCATCTTTTAGGTGATATGGACATCCTGTATACACTCTTGGCAATAATTGCCTTAATTATAATACGGTTACTTTTTGGAACCCCGATTATATGGATAGGCGAGATGGTTCTTTTTTTAGTAACCCTTGGCAGATACAAACCTCAATGGAACTATTTAACGCGACCCACAGGAGTAATAACGGGAATTATAAAACCAAACTCCAACTTTAGTGGAATAATTGGCATACTATCATTATGCATTATAGGACTTGCCATTAAGTGTATATATTCTTTTTATGCAGCACAATAAAGCAAAGGTAATTTAGAATGGAATTAAAATCATTCGAGCGAACGCCCTACGGTCGTCGCTGATCTTATACGTTAGTTATATTGAACGCCTGTATGCAAATCACTATACGAAAACTCCTGAGTCTACTGATTGCTGCGGCTTACACTATGACCATGATTTTTCAGGCGCACGGAATGACATTTGGGGTTGCCAAGACTTGCCTTATTTTATTGATTCCGCTGGCACTTATTTGGTTTCCCGAAGAAATAGGCTCTTTTACGGGCTATGTTGGACGAGGTGGCAATGTTGACGCTGAGATACCACCGATCATGGTTACAGTCATGGGATGGGTATTTTTAGTGGGTATGCCAGCTCTAGTCTATTATGTGACCAGATGATTGCCTTCACACCTAACCAATCACTGTAGCGAACGCTGAGCGTGGGGCATTCTTGTATGCGACCACCATCATACGCGTCGCTCAGTTCAAGCCGTTAGGTTATTCCATGCCATTCTCAAAATAACATCACTATGAAAGAGGTATTCGTTAACCAAGATCACGCAAGAGTAGGATATTACAAGTCTGTTCTGGATGAGGCTGGCATTCAGAGCTACATTCGCAATGAATACGGAAACAACATTACAGATATTCCTTCACCCCTATTTTTTCCAACCCTTTGTGTTGTTAACGATGAAGACTATGAGAGTGCCATGGGTATACTCGGAGATATTTACTACGCTCCAACATCGCAATTACCTGATTGGAATTGCCCCAAATGTGCCGAGTGGATTCCCGGTAGTTTTGATTTATGCTGGGCATGTGGAGAATTGCGAGCAGAAGCAAAAATCAATTCCAATGGAGACGAAAACACCTAACCAATTACTGAAGCGACCACCATTAGGTTGGCCGGTTTGCACGGGGAGCCCGTACATGGAGTCGCGCAGTTTCAGAAGTTAGCCCTCATGAAACCCGGTCATATATCGTTGAGGAATTTTCCGACGGATATATTCATCCTTTCAGGGATACCTATCATCTTCATTACTCTGTCCACATCCGCGTTATTGGAGCATACCTCTACGATCATTATTATTTCCCTTTCAGTTGCATTATTCGGAGCCACTTTCCTTTTCATCTCGAAACTTCCTCTCTATCGCCAGAGACAGTTTTTCACTCTTGGCCCATCAGGGATACCTTCTTCTCATTTATGGCTCTACAGATGGGGTATTATTCTTTCCGTAGCTGGTTGCGGCATATCTGCGATGCTGATTCCACTCTTATTTCTTCTACACTAATGAGCGCAGGGGCTAACCAATCACTGGAGCGAACACCATTGGGACCGTCCGGTTTGCATGGGTACAGCGTGCATGGTGTCGCTCAGTTCGGACGTTAGGTGACTCAATACCCATTTTGATACAAATGCTTGTTTTCTCTGAAACTTCAACACGATCTTGGTCAGTCAGACTTGCCGCCATCTCAATGATTCTCACAGGGCTGAGTTGGCAATGGTTTGTCATGTGTTTTACAGCGAGAACAGGGGCATGGTGGAGTTCGATCTATTTTTTTGTCATCGTTTATGCGCTCGCTACTTCATTAGCAGTGTGTGGTATCAGATCAGCACTTGCTATTTTGGCACTGCTACTCGCCGTGCCATCACTAGGGATTGTCTGTATTTTTGCCTTCGCCCACTAGTTTTATGTCACCTAACCAAGCGCTGCAGCGAACTATCCGCGTCGCTGAGCTTTTACGTTAGGCGTCACAGAGCATCCATGAGAAATCGACATCTAAAACTGGCGACGGCGTTGTGCATGCTGTTTTGCATTGGGCGAGTTATTCAGCAAGCGTGGTTTCTTCTATTTGTTCCAGCACCTGATCCGACGAGCGCCAGCTTTGCCGTCAGTTATCGGGTTACCAGCACCATTGAGACCGGCGTTATCGTAGTCATCAGCATCGGAGCATCCGTGCTGCTCTACACTCGTCAGACGCCATTCCGTGGGCTAGCTGTGGGAGCATTATGTCTTTTCATCATTTGGCGGAGTTTCTTTGCAAACCTCGGTATGTTTTTTAGTCCTATGTTCGGGGACGGCTCTTTGTCCGCCGCCGCAACAGGGTGGTGGCATCTTCACAGCCCACTTATATGTCTTCACAGCATTTCATTCTTAGTACTGCTTATCGCGAGTATCTGTGCATTCTATGGATCTTATGTTATTAGCAAGCGCAATAACCGTGTCGCCTAACAAACCGCTGCAGCGAACACCCTTTGGTCGTCGCTGATTTTTTTCCATTAGTCTTAAGAATTATGGCTCTAAAGCGAGAATACCTGCTAAGAAGGTCGCCAAGGTTTCCTGACAAAGAAGAGTACATGGAGATCGTTCCGGAGGTCGGTAGGATACTAGCCTCTGCAGTTGTTCCAGAATTTAAATCTGGCATTGCCCCCATTGCCCTGGAGTACATAGACACGTGTGAAGGTGAAGTATTGATGAGACTCCGCCCAAATAATGGATGGAATTCGCATAAATACATATATCGTGAGAATTCCATGATTTGGACATCAAGCGAAGTTGCTGCGCAATCATGGTGGATTATAAGGGCACAAGATATGCAAGAATGGTGGGAGGATTTCAAAGAACGTGCTTGGGAACAGATGGATCTTCGCCTAGAGGAAAAGAACTCAGAAAAAGAAGACTAACAAGCCGCGGCGCTCTACTTAAGATTCTGCTGCGTGTATCCTGTGATCAAAGCATTTCCAATCCAATTGAGATTAGATGCATTCTCGCAATCCCGGGCGTAGCTTTAACCTATGCCAAGGCTCACCGACACCCTCATCCTACTTGCAGTTTTCTGCGCTTCTACTGCGCTTTTTTTCTGGCTGCTCAGCCATCTCATTCACGACGGCGCACTAAGTCTCGGCTTCTATCTTGACACTAGAGCCAGAGGCCCAGTCTTCCGTGCGTCAGCGATTCTAATGTTGGTTGCCATCAGTCTTTCTTCCGGCTGTGTGCTCATTGGCACATTCCGAGATTTTCTTCAAGACCGACGAACTAAAAGAATCAACAAGGGACGGAATGCCTAACCAGTCGATGCCGCGAACGCCCTTCGGTCGTCGCTGATATTTTACGTTAGGCGAATAAACTCACCATGACTAGACTAGCAGAACTTCAGAATTGGTATGCGGCTCACTGCAATGGAGAATGGGAGCACTCTTATGGCGTTAAGATTGACTCCCTCGATAATCCGGGGTGGTGGGTCAAGATTGATTTGATCGGCACCGAGTTGGAGCAGATAGAATTTACCCCTCAGGCTGAGCATAGATCAGATACCGACTGGCTAGACTGCAAGGTGGAAGACAAGATTTTCAAGGGAGCCGGTGATTCGCTAAAGCTTGAGAGCATCCTTGGAGTATTTTTAGATTGGGTCAAACAGCATGAAATCCATTCTCATGAAACCGCCTAACCAATCACTGGAGCGAACACCATTAGGTCTGCCGATTTGCATGGGTGTACCGAGCATGGTGTCGCTCAGTTCAAGCCGTTAGGCAGGCTTTTCTGTCACGGCTTGGAAGATCGGATGGAGAGCAAGGCGTGAGAGCTCTGCTTGTTTTTATAGTGCCATTGCCTCGCCTTCTCCCGAAGGCCTCACCCCTTTCGGGGCTATGCTTCGCATAGGCTACTCCGTGCTTCCCAGCACTCGGCGTTGCAAGCGAGCAAGAACGCTGCTATCCGCCAGTATCCCAAGCCGCAAAAACTTAAATTTTGCGGAGTTGGATGGAATCAAACTTCTCATCCCCCTCGATGATGTCGCTCATGACGATGAGCTGATCACCTTTATTGAGGAGACCTCGGGAAAGAAGAAGTTCTTCAGCCTTTTTCACCGACTCTTCGGGGGTCGCGCCAAAGGGCATGACGATCGGCAGAACACCCCAGTTGAGCGTGAGATGACGCGCGGTCACTTCGGAAGGAGTGATCGCGTAGATGGTGGCATGTTCGGGACGGATGTGGCTGGTGTAGTCAGCCATGTCGCCGTGGCGTGTCAGGACGGCGATGCTGGCATTCGCGAAGGAGTTGGCTAGGACGACTCCGGAGTGGGCGGTCTTCTGGCGTGGCGTCAGCAGGGAAGTCTGCTCGGCAAAGTGAGCACTGCCGCTACGCTCGATGCGACGGGCGATCCGGTCGAGGACCTTCACGCAATCGACAGGATATTTGCCAACGGTGGTCTCACCGCTGAGCATAATGGCATCGGCCTGCTCGAAGACGGCATTGGCGACATCAGTAACCTCAGCACGGGTCGGAACAGGATTCTCGATCATCGACTCAAGCATATGAGTGGCGACGATGACCTGCTTGCCGATCTTGAGAGCGGTCTTGAGGATCTTGCGCTGGATGATGGGCAGTTCCTCCATGGGGCACTCGATACCAAGATCACCACGGGCGATCATGACGGCATCGGTCTCCTTGATGATCTCGGTGATCAGCTTGACGGCACTCTGATCCTCGATCTTCGCGATGACGCGGGCCTTGCTGTTATGCAGGGCCAGAACCCTGCGCATCTCGACGATATCGGATGGCTCACGGCAGAAGCTGAGGGCAACGAAATCGACGCCAACCTCGGTGCCGACCGCGATGTCGGCCAGATCTTTTTCCGTGAGGGGAGGGAGGTTAACCTTCACGCCGGGGAGATTGATATGGCGGCGGGATCCTAGTTCGCCGGGGGTGAGAACCTCGCAGCGGATACGGCTGTTGATCTTCGAGAGTACTTTAAGGTGGATGACACCGTTATCAACAAGGACCACATCCCCTTCGTTGATATCGTCGATGAGGCCATCGTAGTTGACGTTGACGGAGTAGAGTTCCTCGCTGCGGACACCGCGGACGGTGAACTCCATGATGTCGCCAACCTTGAGATTGAGCTTCGTGGGGAGATCACCGGTGCGGACGGCAGGCCCTTGGGTGTCGAGCAGGATGCCAACGGGCATATCCAGCTCCGCGGCGATGCCGCGGATGGTCGGGACGATCTGGCGTACCCAATCATGCTGAGCATGGCTCATGTTGAGTCGGAAAATATTGGCTCCAGCGAGGATCATCTCGCGGAGACGCTCCGGAGACTCAGTCGCAGGGCCGAGGGTGCAGATGATTTTGGTTTTACGGAGCGAGGTGGTCATAAATCGAGGTGAGAAAGTTGTGTCGTGGCAAAAATAACGATCACACAAGCCAAGCAGAGGATACTTCTCTTGGGAAGCTCCGCTTCGGGAGCAATTTTAAAAAAAACCTTCTCAGGAGGACTAGAGTCCCGTTTTGGGAATCACGAAGTCAGGTCTCTGAACCGGGGGTAATGCACCGAGCTTTTTAGGACGACGGGTTTTACGCTCAGGAATCAAGCCTTGCTGAAAACAATACTCCGAAATCGTGGCTGTA
>CAIKYN010000403.1 GCA_903831635.1 uncultured Spartobacteria bacterium | reverse complement strand
TATGATGGTGGCGATGTTTTTTCACCTTGGGAGCGACTTGATTGGCCGAGTCCTGCGGAGCATGAGGCTTCCGGTTGGCAACCGTGGTTGTGGACTTACCCTCCTGGGGAAGGCCAAGAGCCCAGCGCAGCATGCGCGCAGAATCTGTAAAGACGCGTTCCTTGGTGCTCCCGAGAATGACGGTGATGACCTCTTTGCCGTTGTAGCTTCCGCTGGAGACGAGGCAATGCTTGGCCTTGTCTGTGTATCCCGTCTTCATGCCGGTGCAGAACCAGTTGTCCCTCATGGTTTGGTTCGTGTTGCGCAGCATGTGGACATGGCCGTCGGCGTATCGAAAAGGAAGATATTTGGTCGCCATGATGGGGCGAAGAACGGGGTTGGCATAGGCGGCACGAGCTACCTTCGACATATCCGCAGCCGTGGAATATTGGTCATCGGCGGGCAGGCCGTTTGGATTCACAAAATGCGAGGAATTCATTCCAAGGCTTGCAGCCTTGCTGTTCATCAAGTTGGCAAAATCTTCCAGGCTTCCTCCGGTATCACGGCCGAGAGCCCGCGCGACATCATTCGGGCTCTTCACGAGAAGTGCGGTGAGGAGAGTGCCCTTGGTGTAGGAGGTGCCCGGTTTTAACTGAAGGGTGGTCGGTTCAGCCATCTCATCAATGGGATCGATGACGACCTGCTTATCAAGGTTCCCATGCTCGGCAACGATGAGGGAGGTGAGGAGTTTCTGGGTGCTTCCGACGGGGCGCTTCTCGTCGGGATTCCTTTGAAAAAGAACATCCCCGGAATTGGCATCAACGACCACGACGGATGCTCCCTTCACATCTGGTGGTGGGGGCGTGGCGCCAAAGATCGGCATCGAGAGTGAGAGGAGAATCAGCGGCAGGTAGGGCGACTTCATGAGGCGAGTGGAGCGTGAGTATTCTGTACGTAAAATGATGTGGGAAAAAGGACGT
Organism: uncultured Spartobacteria bacterium; assembly: GCA_903831635.1. Taxonomy (GTDB): domain Bacteria; phylum Verrucomicrobiota; class Verrucomicrobiia; order Chthoniobacterales; family UBA6821; genus UBA6821. The sequence goes on along the minus strand of CAIKYN010000403.1, from coordinate 4,562 downwards.
GCTAAGGAAGTGATGATTTTGGTGAATCAGAGGGCTGGCTTGCAACTGCTTTGGCAATGAGGGTTTCGATTGCCGGATCGCGTTGGGCTCCGAGATCCAAAGCGCGCTGATAATGTCGTCTGGCCAACTCGATCAGCGGGGGAGTCCTCCCCAGATAGAGCACGGCCAGATTGAAGTTCGCATCCGCATAGTTAGGGTCAAGTTCGACAGCTCGGCGAAGCTCTTGCTCCGAAGCCTCTCCCCAGCCCTTGCGACCTGCCGCCATGCCGAGATAGTTGTGCGCTCGGGGATTGCTCTCGTCATGAAGGGTTGCTTGCGCAAGGCAGGCAAAGGCTTCCTCATCCCGTTTTTGTTCCAGGGCATTCATTCCGAGCAATTTCCAGGCAGCGGCATTATCCAGATCGAGGGAGAGGGCTTCCCTGAGCATTTTTCTGGACTCCTCAAGCTTCCCTAGTCGTGTCTTCACAGCTGCAGCACTGACTAAAAGAGAGGGGATCTTGGGGGTGATGCCGAGAGCACTGGAGTAGAGACTGTCGGCCTTATTCAGGCTTCCTGCAGCGAATGCCCTCTCCGCTTCCTTCCGTAGAGAGAGAACTTCCGTAGGCATCTCACTTGGGGAGGCTTCTGGAGCCCCCGTGGCAACGGTTGTTTGGCCACAACTTCCGAGAATGATCACGAGAGCCCCAAGGGTAATCGCTCTTCTCATGATGATGACTTAGGCGAGGAGAGCTCAATAGAGCGATTTCTGGCAGCCCGTATCGAATCACGAACGATTCCCGGGAAGTCCTTTTGCTCCAACACCCCAAGCCCGGCGGCTGTAGTTCCGGCAGGACTGGTGATTTCTGCACGCAGGGCCAGCGGAGTTTCACCGGTTTCATTCACGAGAGCGGCAGCTGCGGCGAGGGCTCCAGCAGCAAGGGTCTTTGCAATCTCAGGTTCCAAGCCCCCGTCGATACCACCCTGCGCCATGGCTTCCAGCATCAGCAGGGCAAAAGCCGGACCACTTCCACTCACGGCAGTCACGGCGTCCAGATCATCCTCTCGGACGACAAGCGCTGATCCCACAGAAGAAAAAATCGCCGATGCCGCCTTGAGATCCTCCTCGTTGCTGGAGGGGTGGGGGGCCAGTGCGGTGATGCCCTTGCGAAGTCGGACTGCCGTGTTCGGCATGGAGCGAATGACTCTCGCTTTCCCCTCGGTCGCTTGAAAAAGCTTCTCGGATCGGATTCCTGCGACGATCGAAATCAGGAGCTTTCCCTCAAGTTCAGCGGCGACGGAAGCTAGGACTGCTGAGGCTTGTGCCGGTTTCACGCAGAGAAAGACGATTCCTGCATCACGGAGTGCCTCTGCGTTTGATACGGCAGACTTCACGCCGAGTGCAGAGGCTGTCTTCGCGGCTGATTCTGGGGTCTTCGCCGAAACAGTAACCCGATCTCCTTTGGTAAGACCGGAGGCCAGCATCCCACGGACGAGAGCTCCTCCCATTTTCCCGGCTCCAAGCACTGCGTAATTCATGACCTTATTTTAAGGAAGAGATGCGATGGCGCAAGGCTTGCCGGTATGATTACGTTCAAAACTACCATCAACAGATGGCCACGTGGATCGTGCAGGATCACTTGCGGAAACATCCCTCTGGCGATTAGTTTGGCGATTGATGCTCTCCCTCGATCAATTGTCCCTGACTCTCGGAGCTGAAGAGGACTCCCCCCGGCTTCTTTCCAAGATTTCCGCCTCATTCCAACGGGGAGAGTTCATCGCCGTGATTGGTCCCTCCGGTTGTGGAAAAAGCACCCTCTTGAAGATGATTGCCGGCATCGCCTCGGGTGAGGAGGAAGGAACCATCCATTGGGATGGTCGGAACCTGGCGGAGGATGATTTCAATCCTTCGGAATTCGGCTATGTGCCACAGTTTAGCATCGCCTATGAGGACCTGACGGTGGGGGAGTGCGTGGAGTATTCCGCCAGACTGCGGGTCAGTGGACAGACTGGAGAGGAGCGGGAAAAGATGGTGGAGCGTCTGCTCGGGGAAGTTGGCATGGGAGAGTTCCGTGAGCGTCCCGTGAAGGTTCTCTCGGGAGGACAGAAGCGCCGTTTGGCTCTCGCGATGGAGCTGGTAAGCAGTCCTCCGATTCTTCTTTGTGACGAGGTCACGAGCGGCTTGGACCCACGCTCTGAGGACGAGATTGTGAATCTCCTTCGGAATGTTGCCCGAGATGGAAACAGATTGGTCATCTCCGTCACCCATAGTCTCAAGCATCTCTCTTCCTACGATGCTGTGGTTGTCCTCTACCGGGGAGTTCTTACTTATGCCGGGCCTCCTGATCATCTCGCCCATTATTTTCGGGTGGAGGATCCCGGACTTATCTATGCCCAGTTGGAGAGTCGCGAACCGGAGGGGTGGCAGGCCTCTTGGATGAAGCACTCGGATTCCTTCCTGCAAGGCACCCGCGAGCAAGCAACTGAACGTGTTTTTTCCGAGGTTAAGGAAGTCGTCGCTTCCGTGATCTGTCCGGAGTGTCGCTCCGAATATCCTGCCGGGGCCATGTATTGCAGGGAATGTGGAGCCAAGATGCTCAAAACGGAGGATAACACTGGCCAAGAAACGAGTCCTGATGGGCATGATCCTTCTCATCCTGCACCCCTGTCCCAACTGGTGACACTGGTCGAGCGTCGTCTTCGCATCTTTCTGAGAAGCAAGGCACAGCTCTGGCTCCAGGCTGGCCTTGTGTTCGGCTTCCCCTGCCTGGTTGCTGTCTTCGGTTGGAATGGGCTTCCTCAGATCAGAAACCTTGGCATGGGTCTGGATCTTAATGTCATCCAGCAACTCACCGAGGCCCGCGATTTTTTGATCCAGGCAAGCAAGGTCGGGAGCCTGGTCTCAGGAATCGTGATGTTCGAGGTCATCCTCCTGACCCTCATGGGGGCCAATAATTCTGGCCGTGAAATCGCCGCGGAGCGCCAGATCTTCGAGAAGGAGAAACTCTCCGGCTTGAGTCCTGCCGCCTACATCGCCAGCAAGATTCTATTCCTTGGTATTCTCTCCGCGATCCAGTCCCTCTGGATGGGACTCTTCATTCATTATACGTGCGCTTTCCCAGGTGATTTGCCTTCACAGTTGCTTTTCCTCTTTCTGGTCAATGCAGCAATGACATCGATCTGTCTTGCCATTTCCTCCTTCATGTCGACTGCGGAACAGGCATCCATGGCATCCATTTATCTGGTCGGTTTCCAGTTGCCTCTCTCCGGCGCCGTCCTGGCTCTACCCTCTTGGTTGGGAATGATCGCGCGTCCCTTCATTGCTGCCTACTGGAGTTGGTCTGGAATCCTGCAATCTCTCAGAGGGGAGCGGTACTACGACATCGTCGTCATGGTGATTCAGACTAGCCTCTCCCTCACGCCCCTCTGTCTCTGGGTGCTTGGTATTCACATCGGGGTAGGTATCCTGCTGGCTTATCAGGGGTGCCTGAAGACACGAATGGAGTGAGTGAAGGTTGACTCCCTTGGGTCCCTCCGGTAATATCTATTCAATGACACGAAACCCAGCATCAAGCGATGCAGGTGATCTGCTCAGGAACTCCACCCTCTACAGGGAGTTCCAAGCGGAAAGGGAGGAAATTCTCCGGCACAAATGGTGCGAAAGTGAGAAGCATGGTCGTGACATTGGATTTGAAAAGGCACTTCTCGATTGGATGACGAAGCATCGCACCTCTTGGCGTCAGGCCCGTGCAGCAGCCAAAAAAACATCCGGCTAGCCACTACTTCTCCATTTCCTCTTCTCTATTTCCTTTAAGGGGGCCCCGCGAGACCACCAAGGATCATGAAACCAACCGAATCAACCAAGACGCCCGTTAGCTTATCTCAGCCTCTTCCAGCGGGTGCGTTGGGAGAGCTCTCCCTGGTCATGGATGCGGACTCAATCCGCAAGGCAATCCGTCGCATCTCCCACGAGATCATCGAGCAGAATCAGGATCTTTCACGATTGGTCATTGCAGGAATTCCCACACGGGGAAAAATTATCGCAAGTCGCATCGCCTCTCACATTGCCGAGATTGAGGGGATCACTCCGGAGTTGGGAGTTGTGGATGTCTCCATGCATCGTGACGATCTTGCCACAAGGATCAGTCTGAGCGCTCTGGAGCCAACGGAACTTCCGCTGGATCTCGACGGCCGCCCCTTGGTGCTGATTGATGATGTCCTCTACACTGGTCGCAGTTGCCGTGCCGCCATGGATGCCATCGCCTCCTTTGGTCGCCCTTCACGGATCCAGTTGGCGGCTCTGGTCGATCGCGGTCACCGCGAACTACCGATCCGCGCAGACTTTGTCGGCAAGAACGTGCCCACGTCTTTTTCCGATCGGATCAGGGTCCGGTTTGAGGAGATCGACAATGTTCCTGATTCGGTGGCCCTTGTTCACACGAGGATTCAGCAAGCAACTTCCTCTTCTCAATCATGACCACGCAACTTTGGAAGCATAAGGATCTCTGCGCCCTTGCGGATCACACCCCCGAGGAGTTGATCACGATCCTCGACACGGCAAAGGCCTTCAAGGGGGTGGGAGAGCG
>CAIKYN010000402.1 GCA_903831635.1 uncultured Spartobacteria bacterium | reverse complement strand
TCTCTTCCACTGGCCCGCTCTCGCCTTCGTCCACATCGTCAAGGGCGAGAGCCCCAAACCAGTATACCTAGCCGATGCTCTCATCATTAGCCTGATCCTGACGGTTCTCACCTACTACTTCATCGAAAAAAAGATCAGACATCATCAATATAAACTAACAATACATCTGCTCATTGGGGCTTTCTTTCTCACGGGTTTTTTCGGGTTTGAGATCTTCCAGAAAGTCATTCCCGCTCGCGCTTTAACCCCGCCGAAGGTATTAATAGCCACCACGGACAAGAATATGCTGCATGGTTTTGAGAAACTACCGGGCGACTATAGTTTTTGCTTCAACAGAGCTGGTGGCAATGGTCTTCAGACACTCTTTGTGGGCGACAGCAACATGCAGCAATATGGTTCACGGATAGCACAAGTGCTAGAACATCATGTTGGTGACTCCAGGGGGGCGATCCTCCTCACCGCTGGAGGAGTCATACCAATAAATGGTGTAACAAATAAAAATGGGAGATCGTCAACCGACATGATGGGTAAATTTAAGGAGTTAATTGCCTATGACTTGCGAATCGACCGTGTGGTGATAGCTGCTCGTTGGATGCTTTATTTTAACAAGGATGGAGGCTATGAAATTCAGGGTGTTTCCTTGGGAGATCAATCAGCGCACGATAAAGTGATGGATGAATTGGGAACGAGTATCCGTAATCTGACTGCCCAACATAAGAAGGTTATGCTGATTCTCAACATACCAACATCGTATTCCTTGGACCCAAAAGTCATGTACCCGAGAACATTTAAGGGAACCTATGGAACAAATAAGAGGAATTTCACCAAAGAGGAATTTTTGCATGATAACAGACGACTGCTTGCTGAAATTGCAAAAGTTGCAGCCTTGAATGGCGCTGAAGTGATCGACCCGCTTGATTATCTCTGTGACAATGGCATCTGCATAGCAGAAGATGAAAAAGGGATTCCTATCCGTTTTGATGAAGGACATCTGCGTCCCGGTTATGTGAGGAATCATGTAACGTATCTTGACCAGACAATGGTTCCGTAGCCTCTACCAGGCTTTTTCGCATGACCATAATTAAGTACCGATCTGATATTGACGGCCTCCGTGCGGTGGCGGTGCTTGGGGTGGTGATTTACCATGCTTTTCCGAGGGTTATTCCTGGAGGGTTCATCGGGGTGGATATCTTCTTTGTGATCAGTGGGTACCTGATCAGTGGGATCCTGTACAAGGGGCACAAAGCTGGGAACTTCAGTTTCAAGGAGTTCTACGCACGGCGTATCAGGAGGCTATTTCCGGCATTGATTACCATGTTGGTACTCTCTTTCATCCTGGGTCACAGGCTTCTGCTCACCAATGAATTCCAAGAACTGGGGAGGCAGGTGGCTGCTGGAACTCTCTTCCTCCAGAATTTCCTTTTCTGGCAGGAGAGCGGTTACTTCGACAAGGCAGCCGAGTTGAAACCGTTGCTGCATCTCTGGTCACTTGCTGTTGAGGAACAGTTCTACATTTTTTTCCCCCCGCTGCTGATCTTGCTTTGGAAGAAGCCTAAGTTCCTTGTACCAGTTATGGGAGTTCTGCTGATCGCTACGTTCATTCTGAATTTGGTGATGTCTGTACAAAATGGAGTTACCGACTTCTTTCTTACGCCCTACCGTGCTTGGGAGTTTCTGGGGGGAAGCCTGCTGGCTTGGTGGCACTATGATCGTGGACATGAAGAGGATGCTCCGTTGTATAGGGAAGCAATGTCATTTGCTGGATTGATTCTCCTGGTAGTTGGGTTGACCTTTATTCACAGGGGAGATCCTTACCCAGGATGGAGGGCTATGCTACCGGTTGCGGGAACCCTTCTGCTCATGGAGGGGGGGCGCGGGGCCTGGATCAATCGCAAAATTCTCTCAAATCCCGCGGTGGTTTGGATCGGACTTATCAGCTACCCACTCTATCTCTTCCACTGGCCTCTGCTCTCCTTTGTGCGAATCACGCTGGGAGAAGTTCCTGATTTTTGGATGACCTTATCGGCCTTGGGTATCACTCTCATTCTGTCCGTTACAACCTTCTACTTCATTGAGCAAATAGTACGCTTCAGTTCCTCTCGGTGGACGGTGCCGGTTTTAATAGGACTGTTTGCCGCACTCGGTATGGCAGGGCTTCTCTGCATGAAGGGGATTTTAGCGCCGCGATCCTCATCGTTGGGTTTTGACGAAGTGGTAGCGGCCTCACAGGACATTGATTACTTCAAGGGATACTCTAGGTCTATCGTTCAGAACTATTACTCGCTCTATAAGGCGGGCGGATCCGGTCCAAAAACCTTGTTTGTTGGTGACAGTCATATGGAGCAGTGTGCTCCACGGATTCTAGAGGTCATCGATAACGGTCGCGCAGGAAACAGGGGGGCTATTTTTCTCACAAAGGGTGGTTGTCCTCCGATTCCCGAATTGTTCAACGGCAACAAAGAGCAGGGAAAGAATTTTTTAACACGGGAAATTCTCCAATTGGGACTCACACCTGATGTCGACCGGGTAGTTATTGGAGCAAACTGGTGCTACTATTTCAACTGGGGTAGCAATATCTGTAGCATACATGACCGTTTGTTATGTTCGGAACAGGGAAGAAAGGAGGCAATGGAAAGCCTTTCGGAGATGATTCTGTTTCTTAGGGGGAAAGGTAAAAAGGTATACTTAGTACTCTCTTTTCCCACGAACAACGAGGTTGATCCCTTGGCGACTGTTCAACGTAGTTTAATAGGAAACTTTTCCATCAAAAAAGTTCGTTTTTCCAAGAGGGAGTTTCTTGATTTGAAGGGATCAATGTCCATAACCCAACAAGAACTCATGAACAGATTTGAGGTGATGGCGGTTGAAGCTGGAGCAGAGCTTATTAAGCCTATGGATGCCCTGGAGAAAAATGGGGAATTTCCATGGCGTGATGGCATGACTCCTTATTTCCATGACGGGGCCCATTACACGGCATCGTTCATGAGAAAGAATGCAATGTTTTTGGATAAACTAATTGAGCTTCAGGAATCGCAACAGCAAAAGCAACGATGACTATCTCCATTATCACACCTACCTTCAATGCCGGAAAAACTATTCGAGAAACACTCGAAAGCGTTTTCCATCAGTTGGAAAACGACACAGAACATCTTCTGTTGGACGCATGCTCTACGGATCAGACGCTCGATGTCGTAAAGGGGTACCCACATCTCATTGCCAAATCAGAATCTGACTCTGGCATCTACGACGCAATGAATAAAGGGGCTGCACTCGCAAAAGGAAAATGGCTCTTGTTTCTCCAAGGTGACGACTGGCTTCCAGATGGAACGCTGACTGCCTATCGCAGGGCTCTGGAACTTCATCCAGAGGTTGATGTGTTGTGTGGTGATTGCGAAGCTGTTAAGGAATCAGGCGGTAGTTGGTCGCCGGTTTGGTCTGTCACTGATTCAGTTTCAAAAAAACTGACGATCAAAAATATTGCCCTAGGAGAACCAATGATCAATGCACGTTTGATTCGACGAGATGTCTTTCTGCGCTTGGGGGGATTCTCTCTCAAGTATTCCTTAGCTTCTGATAGGGACTTCTTGTTTAGGGCAGCAATAGAAGAAGTCCGACAGCAGGAAATCAAAGCCTTTACTTATCGCTACCGTTGGCATCGTGGTTCGAGCACAATGACTGAGGGAAACTCTCTAGCGAAGCGACTTTCTAGTGAAAATATATCAATCGTCCGGAGTTATCTCAATGGTTCAATGGAACTAAATTCTAACGATAGAGAGGCACTCCGAACATGGCACACTCGACTCACTGTGCATGCAGCAATGAATGCTTTTGAATCCTTGGATTCAGCATTTCTCCCGTCTTTTATTGAAGGGCAGCAAGAGGATTCCCTGTGGAGTATAGTATTTCTGCATGAGATGTTTAGATCAATCCCAGGATTTCTGCGTCGTGGATGCAGAACGCGATCCCAAGTAGTTCAACGTCAATGAACCTTTGGAAAAATGCCTTTCCGAAAGAGACGGTGCAACAAGCTTCCGTCCTCATCGCGGCTAAGACAGGACGTCTTGGTAATCGACTCTTTTTGAGTGCCTATTTTATGGCCAATGCATTAGCTCATGGATACCGACTCATGAATCCTGCATTGGGTGAATACGCTCCGTTTTTTGAAGGGAGTGCATTTGATCCCTTCTGCAGATTTCCTACAACAGCAGCGCGCATGAATCCCGAAGTTGCAACGCAATGCAGGGAGATGTTGCATCCTTTATCCAGAGTGGCAGGAACTCTGGCTAGAGGAAGAACGATCGATATTCGTAAGACCCTAGATATCGATGATGAAATCTATGATTTAAATAGTTCTGAATTCACCTCCTTGCTGAAAAAAAAACGACTTCTTGTAGTGAAGGGATGGAAGTTTCGGGATGATATAAACCTCATTCGGCATCACGAGGTGATAGCACGATATTTTCAACCAATTGCTTCAATTCGCACACCTGTGGAATCGTTATTGAGTGAAGCCCGTGCCCTTGGTGACGAAGTGATTGGGATTCATATTAGACAGGGGGACTACAGGGAATGGAAGGGCGGGGTACATTATTTTGAGACGGAGCAGTATGCTCATTGGATGAGAGAGGTTTCGCAGTTTGACGCCTTCAGGAAACCGGTCTTTTTGGTATGCGCAAGCGATCCCGTGAATACCGAGTGCTTCCGAGGGCTGGAAGTACTCATGGGACCGGGATCCGTGATAGGAGATCTCCATGCCCTGTCGCTCTGCGATCGGATCATGGGTCCCCCAAGTACATTCTCCACATGGGCCTCCTTTCATGGAAGGAAGCCTCTTTGCATGCTGCAGCATCATGAGCAGAAGCTCTCAATCAATAGTTTTGTTATGCATGATCGTGTTTAGTTGATTGGGGCTGGTTATTTTTAATTCGTTTATTAAACCTCTGAGCCATTCATGCTCCTCAGCATCATCATTCCCACCTACAACCGCTCTGGTTGCATCGGTCTGGCTTTGGAAAGTGTTAGGAAACAGAGATTTGATGACTTGGAGGTCATCATTGGTGATGATGCGTCCACGGATAACACAGTCATGGTAGTGAAAGCACTGATGCCCGAGGCGAAAGTGGTTTGCCTGCCGGTCAATCAAGGTGCTTCTGCTGCAAGAAATGCGGCTCTTAAGTTAGCAAAAGGTGACCTAATTGCATTACTTGACTCCGATGACGAATGGCTTCCGGGAAAACTGGAAAAGCAAATCAAATATCTCAAGGAACATCCTGAAGTTGGTCTTTGTGGATCGGGCCATCTTCTTATCTGTAAGGATGGCTCCCGGAGTGAGTTTCCGGGAAAGAATCCACCCGACTGGCGCAGGGAGCTTCACCTTGCGCAGAGTTTTCATGGAGCAAGCACACCACTCATGAGGCGTGAGATTCTGGAAAAAGTCGGACTACTTGATGAGGGATTGAGGGTGCTTGAGGACTGGGACTGGATGCTGAGAATTTCCAGAGAATATAGGATTCATATTCTTCCCGAGATGCTGACAATCATCCATGAGAACAACCCCTCCAATCCAGAGCACACCTTGAGGTCCACGGAGCATTTTCTCTCCAAGCATCATGAGGAATTCCTTTATTACAGTGCCTCCCATGCGCGGCGAGTGATCTCCCAGCATTACGAGAATGCAGCACGGAATCTCTTCCGTCATCACAGGATGGGTGAGGGGCGCCGGATGCTCTGGAAATCAGTCTTTAGTTCCCCTCTGCGTAACCCTTTATCCTTGGTGGCGTTTCCCTTGTCCACTGTGGATGAAGTTCTTGGAACGAAACTGCTGCCTCAAGTGCTTGCACGGCGCAATCGCATGCCGCTCCGGAAGTCATGAAGTTTTTCTTTCTTTCCAGTCATGCGCACTACGCGTTGGATCCCGCGGCAACGCGCGTTTCCGGAGGTGCCGAGTTGCAGGTTGCACTTCTCGCGAAGGAGCTTGCTGCATTGGGACATGAGGTAGTTGTCGCCGGAGGAGATACAGGCCAGCAGGACGAGCGATATCTTGAGGGAGTATTAACTCGTACTGCGGGTAGATTTCACACCGGAGGATTGCTGGATACCCTCGTGGCAATGCCGAAAGTAGCAGCCCTTTTGGCGGAGTATCGTCCCGATTATGTTGCAGTCCTTGGTTGGACAGCCTGGCTTTACATTCTTGCTCTTCTCAGGCCTCTCTTTGGTTACAAACTTGTCTTTATCTGCGGACTCGACACAGAGATCGATGGTAGTTTCGCGCGGAGTAACGGCTGGAAGGGAGGATTATTCGAGCAAGGGGTGGCCATGTCGGATGTTCGTTTCGCTATGTCAGAATATCAGCGGATGCTTTTCGGAAGGCTTAATCTCTCCTGTGGACTCTACCGGAACCTTATTTTACCAAGGAGTATGCCACGCACTGCCGAGAAGGATATCGATCTACTCTGGGTGGGGCGCTGTCAGAGAATCAAAAGGCCCCACTTGTTCCTTGATCTCGTGGAACGGCTTCCAGATGCGCGATGCGAGATGATTTGTCCCAGGGAGGACCGGGCGCTCTGGGATGAAGTGGCGTCCAGAGCTGCATCTCTTGGCAATCTGACCTTCTTGGAAAAGGTGCCGTACCATGAAATCCAAGAGCACTATGACCGCTCAAGGTTTCTTGTGAGTACCTCCAAGGCAGAAGGCTTCCCGAATGTCATGATCCAAGCCGCTCAGGGGGGAGCGGGAATCCTTTCGCTTGATCTTGATCCTGATGGACTGATCGAGACTTTTAGAGCTGGATTTTGCGCGAAGGGTGACTCCGAGAGTTTTTTTGATGAGACGCTTCGATTGCTTCGGGATCCCATTAAGTCAGCGAAGATGGGAAAAGAAGCGGAGCGGATGCTGATGGAATGGCTCGATAACGAGAAAAACACTCAGGCTTTTCTGGAGGGCCTGAAGTGATGGCGACTCCCAAGAAAGTTCTTCATGTGATCGATAGTCTTGATCTGGGGGGGGCTCAGACATTCCTGCTGGATCTCGTGAAGCATCATGACCAAACCCGTTATCTCCCGGAGGTGGCTACGATGCACGGCATGGGTGTTTATGCCAAGGTCTTCGAAGATGCAGGAGTGCCGGTTCAGAGCCTATCGCCCGTCAGGTTTCCCCCATTTTACATCCCAAACTTCTGGAAGCTTCTGAGAAGCGGGAACTATGACATTCTGCATTTCCATCTTTTCGGAGCCAACCTCTGTGCCAAGCCCCTAGCGATTGCAGCAGGCCATCCTGCGATCATCGTGCATGATCAGTGCAATGATGCCTCCCGCGAAAACAATCCCATGCTTCTTGCTGCGGATGCCTTTTGGAATAGGTGTTCGGATCGGGTGATTGCCGTTTCGGAAAGCACTCGTCGCTATCTGCTGGATCGTGAGGATCTGGATGATGCGAAGGTCACGATGATTCCGAATGGAATTGATACATCGGTGTTCAAGCCTGCTGGTGGGGATGAACGGGACAGAGCGAGATTTGAGCTCGGGCTTCCAATCGGAGCCTTTGTGATCGGTGGTGTGGGGCGACTGGTTTCTCAGAAAAATTTCTCTCTGTTCCTAAAGATTGCATCGAATGTCCTGAGGGTGCACACGGGCGTTATCTTTGTAATCGCTGGAACTGGTCCGTTGGAGTCTCAGCTCAGTGAAGAGGCGGCGACCTTGGGTATCGCTGAGCGCGTCCGTTTTCTTGGGCATGTCTCTGATCGGGTGGGTCTCTACCGTGCGCTGGACGCATTGATGATGACCTCCGATTTCGAGGGGACTCCGATGACGCTTCTGGAGGCCATGGCGAGCGGTCTTCCTGTAGTGGCCTCGGCCGTCGATGGGATCGCGGAGGTCTGCACTCATCGTGAGGATGCCCTCCTTGCCTCTGTCGGACAGACTGATGAATTTGAAGAATATTGCCGATTAATTATCTCTGACAAATCCCGGTGCTTTGATCTAGGAGCAGCAGCCCGTCGAACAATTTTGGAACGTTATGAAATCAGCGCGCTTGCGCGAAGGGTCGGGTCAGTTTACGAGGAAGTTCTGGAGTCTTCTCACTAACCCCTGTTTATTCGTCACATGATTATTTGGCTGACAGGTTTGTCAGGAGCGGGGAAATCAACGATTGCCCAAGGCCTTGCTAAAAGAATGCAGGGCGATGGACATCTTCCGCTGATGATTGATGGTGATGGTCTTCGAGAAGAGTTGTGCCGGGATCTCGGTTTCTCAGATGCCGATCGCATGGAGAATATACGTCGCGCCGGAGCCATCGCGCTGATGGCGGCGCGATCCGGCATTACAAGTATCTGCTCGCTGATTTCTCCGTTGCGTCAGGAGAGGGATGCGGTGCGCACACTCTGCGCTGAACGAGGAATTCTATTTTATGAAGTCCATATCAGCACGCCTCTTGAAATCTGTGAGCAGAGGGATCCCAAGGGGCTCTACAAAAAAGCCAGAGGGGGATTGATCCCGAAGTTCACAGGAATCGATTCACCCTACGAGGCCCCGTTGACCCCCGAATTAGTGATTCCAACCGAGCGTCTTTCGGTGGAGGAGTCCGTTGCATTGCTTCAAGTGAAAATCTCAGAATGGATGGCCTCCAAGACCAAGAAACTATCGTGATGAGGATTCTCTTTGGAGTGTTTCTGCCTGTTTTAACCTCCACTCTCGTTCTGACGGGCTGCCATGCTGTTCATTACGATGATGCATCAGCTCCAGCCATGATTGTATCGAGTCAACTTGCTCCCGTTTTTTTTCAAGGTCCCACACAGATCAAGGGGCTGGATGCAAATCTTGTGAAAGGGGCCGAAGTCTATCTTCTCACAAAGGAGATAGGGTACAGTTACGTCCGGCTTTACGATGGACGAAAAGGGTACATGGCCAACGATGATCTTACCCCTGCTCCCAAACCATCACCGATTCCCAAGCCTAAAACGAAGTCAAAGACCACTGCTCACAAGAAAGCTGCCTCCGAAGCGTTGCCTCCCCCCCAATTCCGATACTGAAAGGTATCTTTTGCGAGATAATGAATCCTGCATGATTTTACCCGCTGGGGTTATCGGTCAGTTCCTCCCGTGAGTTGCTCATCGAGCTCGGTCATGGCTTTCCACCGGCTCTTGAAATCCCGGTCGTAGCGCTGGTCCTGTCGTTCGCTCATCTGCTGGCGGTGGCCAATGACCTTCTCCAGTGACGGAATGGATGCAGAATAGGTTTCCCGAAGGAATCGAAGCGCCGCAGGATCCCGATCCCACAGGGTCGCGTAAGACTGCATAAAATCCTGTGCATAGCCGGGCTCCGCACGGTCATTGGGATGCCAGATTTCTGAGGGAGGCGTCGGAAGTTCCAGGAGCAGGGGGGCGATGTAGAGATTCTTGAGCATGGCCTCCGTGTAGGCTTTTGCTGCACCCTCCTCGTCTCCGGATCGCCAGAGAGCGATTCCTTTTCCAAAGAGAAGTGCAGGTTCACAGTAATCGTCTGGATAATTATCCTCATACTCCGTGAGTGACTTCAGGGCTTTCGTATCATTCTCACCCAGGAGATAAACGAGAGGAATTAGAAAGCGGACTCCTTGGTTGTCGATGGGATTGAGGGAGAGGAGTTGTTCGAGGTCCTTGGCAGTTTCCACGAATTGACCTTGGTGCCATTGTGTCATTGCGCGTCCATACAAAGCACGCATGTAGGGGCGTGTTTCCGGGTCACTCCACCACTCGGGAGTCTCACCCTTCCACCGTCGCTTTTCTCGTTCAATGAGCTCCTGGTATCCTCGACGGCATTCGGTCCAACGGGCCGCTTGATAATCGGCGTCAGCTAGTTCGATCCGAGCAAGAACGCAGTCGGCATCCTGTTCCAGAGCTTTCTTCAAATGGGCGTTCTTTTTCCCTGGAGAACGCAGACGGCGGGAAGCGACAACCAGGCCTCGGGCGATGGCACTGGGTGAGTGGAAGCCTTCGCCTCGGAGGCGTTGTGTCATCCTGCGGACGAACTGCAGCAGATCCCCGGGTTTAGCCGAGGGGAAGGCGCCGAAGGCGATCTCGATCCGGCAATCCATGGCAAAGCTTTGCCAGGCTTCGGCATCCCAGTCGTTGCTCTCCGCGATGGTGAGCCGGTCCGGGGTGCCATGTTCATCGAAGAGGCGACTGAGGAGTTGCTCGGCTCGCGCTTGATCGAGTTCCTCCAGAATCTCGGGAGGGCAGAGCGGTTTGCCGCCAGATGTTGTCACCAGCAGGCAGGTGGGAAGGTAATATTCCTGATCGGGGTTTTGATGCCCCGCTAGCGAAACATTGGCCGCATTGGCAATAATTGTTGGCTTGGGAACCGGTTCTTCGAGATCAAGCCAAAGAAGTCGCCAGCTATTGCGCGACGTATCGAGTGGCTGGATCATGGAAGTTCCACCGTGAGAGTCTGTCTTCGGGAGAACCTGTCGATATAATGGAGCTTCCCATGCTCCACCGCGTATTCGTGCACCAGTTTCGTGACCTTTACATCGAAGCAGCAGTACTCGGCGATCTCCATGATTTTTCCCTCTCTCCACCAGCGGATGGCATCCAGTCCCTCGGCGGTCTTGCCCACACCAAGTGTTGCCGTTGCGATGGAGTCGAGAGGCAAACGATGGCCGGCAGCTTTTTCCACCACTTCGAGCATGTCGAGTGTGGGAAGATGATGAGGGAGATCGAGAATCGTATACCCCATCAGCACCTCGTAATCAAAACGCCGATTATTATAACCGACGACCAGATCGGCTCTACCAAGAAGATCGATCAACTCTCCAACACGGCTCTCCGTGAATATTTCATAACTCTCTGTCGCCGTGCTGTAGGTCACCCCAATAGAGACGCCCATGTCGGCTTTCTTGTCCCATCCGCCCACATCATTGGCGGTGCGCTGGGTTTCCAGATCGAAATAGACAATGTTCTTGGAAGTGGACACAGGGTCGAGATCCTAGCGCATCCGAGTGAAAAGAGGGAAGGTTACAAAGTTAAAAGGTTGAATCGTTAAAATGTGAATCAATGATCCTAAAAGGATTCGGCTTCTAGACTCTTAAGTTCTCTGGGAATGTTTTGGACTTTTTTAACCTTTCACTTTTTTAACCCTGCTTCTTTACATTTATTCTTGCCAGGTAGTGATATTTTCCGTACTAAACTAACGGTTTATGGCTAAAGAAGAAGCAATTACTACCGAAGGCGTTGTCGTCGAGGTTCTCCCCGGCACAATGTTTCGTGTAGAACTCGGAAACGGCCATGTTGTGCTGGCTCATATTTCAGGAAAAATGCGCAAGCATTTCATTCGAATTGTTCCAGGTGACAAGGTGACCGTCGAAATGTCTCCTTATGATCTGACCAAAGCACGCATCACTTTCCGTACTGCATAGTACCTATCAATTAACCATCCCAAGAGTTCGTCACCCATAACCCATCACCTAAACCCCATACCCTACAATCATGTCCATCCCCGACTCCCTCACCCTGAAGAAAGCAATGAAGATCGCTTCTAAGATCGAGCGCCTTCAGCAGAAACTCCACGAACTCCTCGGAGACACGCTTCAGCTTCCCCCTGCTACACAGAAAATGACCAATCAGCTTCTTGAGGTTGCTAAGACCCCTCGTCGCCGTGGTCG
>CAIKYN010000401.1 GCA_903831635.1 uncultured Spartobacteria bacterium | reverse complement strand
TGGGATGCCCGTGACGCGTGATCGTCTGCGGACCTTCCGTCAGAGCTCGGTTTACCACCTCGCTCAGCTGATTCTTTGCATCCTGTAATTGCCAGTTCATGGTTTTAATCTAGCCAGACTAGCTAGATTGTCAAATCGCGGTAGGATGTTAGCCTGTAGGTTTTATGCCCCTGCTTGCATCCTCCACCTACAGAGCACCATGGGGTTTGAGTAATGGGCATCTCCAGACGATCCTACCCGTTCTGTTGAGGCGTGTACCCACGATCACCAACGAGAGGGAACGCATCGAGACTCCTGATGGCGATTTTCTCGATCTCGATTGGAATCGCGATCACCGCTCGCAGTCCCTTGTCATTATCACCCATGGGCTGGAGGGGAATTCCACGAATGCTTCCGTCCAGGGAATGGCTACCGCCTTCCATCGAACCGGATGGGATACCCTTGCCTGGAATCTCCGAGGCTGCAGCGGGGAGATGAATCGTCTCCTGCGCACCTATCACAGTGGCGCCTGGGAAGATCTTCAGTGCGTGATCAACCATGCCGCAGGTACTTACCAAAACATCGTCTTGGTCGGCTTCAGCATCGGAGGAAACCTCACCCTTAAATACCTCGGCGATCAGGGTGCAGCAATTCACCCGAGCATCAAGGGAGCGGTGGCCTTCTCCGTGCCGTGCGATCTCGCCTCCAGTGCCAAGGTCTTGGAGAGCCGTATCAACAGCATCTACATGAATCACTTTATGCGGGATCTCCGTCGAAAAATTAAAGAGAAGGCCGCGATGTTTCCCAAAGGCATTTCCTCCGAGGGACTCGATCACATTCGGACCTTCCGTGAATTTGACGGAACCTACACCGCACCGCTGAATGGTTTTCTCAGTGCCGAGGATTATTGGGCCAAGGCCAGCAGTAAGACCTCACTTCGAGGGATCTCTGTACCGACGCTTCTGGTCAATGCGCTCAACGATCCATTCCTCGGGCCCGAATGTTTTCCAAGGGAAGAAGCCGAAGCTAACCCACACCTGTTCCTCGAACTTCCCAAAAGCGGCGGCCACCTCGGCTTCCTCACCCTCGGGAAGGAATACTGGTCAGAAACCCGTGCGGTGGAGTTTTGCGGGAGGCTTTTAGATCAGGGGGGATAAGGAAACGGCAGTATTATCCCAAGCGTCAATACTAGGGACTGACCCTTTTTCCGATAATACGACATCTAAAACTCAAGCTTTAGAAATCATACTTGAGGCTTTTTATCACCCCACTTTTTCAATAATAGCTGTCGGAAATGCTTTTTTTAGTAGAGGAAGCCGACTAAATTCTTCTGATTCCGCTTTAATGTAAGATTTGAAAACCATACCTTGGAATGCAATTAAGCCATCTTTGGGTACGATGTTCCTTGGAAAAGATAATTTATATTCAACTTCGTCAAGAGATCCATCTTTAGTGTACTTCATTTCCAGAAAAGGATATTTTATAAAGGAGACTTCATCCCATATTAGCGCCTGTTCCAGAGCTTCTTGTAAAAGTTCAATGTAAGCTTCTAAATCAGATAAATCACTAGTAGTTGCTTGAAATTCCTTTGGTTTCCACGCAGGAAGTATTTTAACAATTTTGTTTTTAAGCTCCTCTAATTGATGGAGTTGTTCTTCAAAAAGTGGCTGATCATCTAATCTTCTCAAAAGCGTTCTTTCGGCTTCTCTAATTATAGTATCTTTCTTTTTAATTTCTTTAAGTAGATTTAAGGCGTCTTCTTTTGTTGTTACAGATTCAATATCAAAACCATGCTCTTTAATTTTTTTTAGCATGATTTTTGTAGGAGCAAGATTATTATCGGCTTCGCTAATTAACTTTAGTGCTTCTTTATGCAATATTTTTTCATTAAAACCAATTTTTAGTTTTCTGAGTTTAGCAATAGCGCTTTCCCCGGCAGGTATTTTATTGTATACTTCCAAGAAATACTCTTTAGGTCGCCATTTTTTTCGTCTGTAAATCGGCATTCTTTGAGAGAGTTTTTTGAATACCTGGGCAAATTATCAATATATCTATGAATCTGACTTGGGCCATACTCCTCACCTCCATCAAATCTGTAAAAGATTTTTGGGCATTCATCATAATTAGAAAACTCTCTATCACCAAAAACCGACTTAATTGTTCTTAAAATAATGCTAAATAATCCACCCCTTCTTTGACTCTTTTTTACAGATGGTTTTTCTTCTGCCGGTGGGTTTGTAGACTGTTTATTGATCGGCTTTGAGAATATTGATTCAAGTGTTCTCCAATCCTCCCACCCCTCACGCCAGCACAAATCGCTGTAGGCAAATGCTCCATCCAAGAGTGCTGAAAGAACTACAGCGTCTTCAAAAGGTCCAAGTTGCTCATTATTTTTGTAAATATATGTAGCCATTTTGGTCAGACGCTTTGTTGTCTCTTTTTTACATGAGTGAACAAGTAGCTGTAATTGGTATCATAGGCGTTAGCACTACAAAGTTTATTTTTACCTAAGTGGGATGAATTTCGAGGGTAATGGGGAAACAATCTGTGTGCGTTTTTTTCTTTGGGAGGGGCCAGTCCTTGCAAAGCTAAGGGTTAATTCCAGTCACGTCGGGCCTGCCAACAATGAATCACTTTTTTTGGCGCCAGACTCCGCTTCGTACCAGACTTCCTTTTCAGGCAAGGCTTGGAGGTTTGGATGCAGGGCTAGGCGCGTGAGCGAAGCTGTAGTTAACTACTGCGAGCGGGCAGCAACTCCGCCCTGCGCCAAAATCCCAAGCCTACAGCAACAGCAAAGCGGGGGATTCTAGGAGCTTCCGCAGCGCCCCCATATATTCGGCAGCAACCGCCCCATCGACGACACGATGGTCGCCGCTGAGAGTAATGCTCATGCGGTGACCGATCTCGATCTCGTCGCGGCTGTTGACCACGGGCTTCTTGACGATGGCTCCGACGGCGAGAATCGCGGCCTGGGGAGGATTCACGATGGCGCAGAACTGCTCGATGCCATAGGAGCCGAGGTTGGAGACGGTGATGGTGCCGCCCGCGTATTCCTCGGGCTTGAGCTTCTTGTCACGGGCACGGAGCGCGAGATCCTTGACGGCGGCGCTGATCTCCTTGAGCGAGAGGTTCTGCGCATCACGGATGACCGGGGTGACGAGGCCGTCTTCGACGGCGATCGCGACGGAGAGATTCACGCTGCCATACTCGATGATGGCGTCGCCGGCGAAGGCGGCGTTGACCTTTGGCTTCTGCATGGCGGCACGGGCCACGGCGGAGAGAGCGATGTCGTTGAAGGTGATCTTGCCACCGCTGGCTTCGATGTACTCCTTGCGGAAGGCCATCATCGGGGCGGCGTCGATCTCGATGGAGAGATAGAAATGGGGGATCTGCGTCTTGCTCGCGAGCAGGCGCTCAGCGATGACGCGGCGCATGCCGCTGAGCGGTACGCGGGTCTCGGACATCCCGGCGATTGGGGTCGGCAGGATGGCAGCAACGGGGGAAGCACCGGCAGCTGCGGGAGCGGAACCACCCACGGGCGCGTTCTCGACGTCGAAAGCAATAATGCGGCCGCCGGGGCCGGTACCTTGGAGTCCTGCGAGGCGGACGCCGCGGGCGTCGGCGATCTTGCGGGCGAGGGGTGTTGCCTTGACGCGGACTCCCTCGTTCACATTTCCTCCGGCCCCCCCTCCATTCCCCGCTCGGAGAGCGGCAGCGCGTGCCCTCGGAGTGAGCGGACGACCGCTTGAAACGGACGGACGGGAAGCAGGAGCTTCAGCTGCAGGCGCAGCTGGTGCTGACTTGGATCCCGTGGATCTTTCGCCGGCTTTCTCACCCTCCTTAAGAACCAGTGCCAAGGGAGCACCAACGACGACCTTACCACCTTCGGGAACAAAGATATCGGCGAGCGTCCCCTCCTCAAAGGACTCCATCTCCATGGTCGCCTTGTCGGTCTCGACCTCGGCCAGAATGTCACCCACCTCAACCTTGTCCCCCTTCTTCTTGCGCCAGCGCAGGAGGGTTCCCTCCGTCATGGTGTCGCTCAACTTGGGCATCGTGATCTCTGGCATGGTCGTAGGAGTTAGGCTGTTAGGGCAGAAGGGTGAAAATTAATATGGAACTCAGGAAAGGGAGAAGGAAGCAGAAGCAGGAAAAGGCGCGTGGGAACGCGGCTTAGTCATGCGAACCGCAGGTGAGCAGTCCGAGGCTACCCTTGCAGCCGAGGATGGCTGATCCGGGAGGATCGCCAGACAATAGGACTTTGGAGACGCCGTGTCAGAGTAAACAAAAGATGCGATGGAGTTCATCCGATCTCAAAAACTAGACAACACTTTCGCCACCACGGCCTGGGCATCGGGGAGCTGTAGCTTCTCGAGCGGCATGCTGTAGATGGCCGGTGCATCAAGGGCGGTGACACGGAGAACGGGGGCGTCGAGATCGTCGAAAGCGTGCTCGGCAAGGAGGGCCGCGATCTGTGAGCTGACGCCGCAGAAGGGCTTATTCTCATCAACGAGGACGGCACGGTGGGTCTTTGCCACGGAGTTGAGGATGGTCTCCTCATCGAGCGGACGAATGGAGCGAAGATCGACGACCTCAGCCTCGATGCCATGCTCTGCTGCGAGGATTTCGGCGGCGGCGAGGCAGGTAAGGACCGCGCGGCCATGGGCGATGAGGGAGACGTCGATACCCTCGCGCTTCACCTCGGCGACTCCCAGAGGAATGGTATAGGCACCATCAGGAACCTCGCCGAGGTCACCGTAGAGGAGCGTATTCTCCATGAAGCAGACGGTATCGTTATCGCGGATGGAGGCGATCATGAGTCCCTTCGCATCATACGGAGTAGCAGGGCAGACGACCTTCAGCCCCGGGGTGTTTGCCAGAAAATTCTCAGGGGTGTGGGAGTGAGTGGCGCCGACATTGGTACCGCCATTCGCGGGGCCGCGGACGACCATCGGGACATTGATGAGACCGCCGGACATGTAGCGGATGCAGCCGGCATTGTTGATGATCTGGTCAAATCCGACGTAGGCGAAGCTCCAGAACATGAGTTCAACGACTGGGCGCAGCCCCATCATGGCAGCTCCAACGCCGAGGCCGAGGAAGGCCGCCTCACTGATCGGGGTGTCGATGACGCGCTTCGATCCGAAACGCTCCCAGAGTCCCTCGGTGACCTTGTAGGCGCCGTTGTACTGGGCGACCTCTTCCCCCATGAGGAAGACATTCTCGTCGCGGGTGAGCTCCTCGGCGAACGCGTCGTTCAGGGCCTGGCGGTAGGTGATGACTGGCATACAGGAAGGTGTTTAGCGGTTTCGGCTGAAGTCTATTAGGCGGGCATCCTACTCGCTGAAGAAGAAACGGCCGGTCTGGCCTGCCTCGGTCTTGTGATCCACCTCGTGGTAGATGTCCTCAAAAATGCTCTCCTCGGTGGGCCAGGGGCTCGAGATCCCAAATTCGGCTGCTGCTGCCGCCTCGGCCTTAGCCTCGGCATCAATCTTCTCGATTTGGGCTTGGGTCACGACCTTCTCCTTGAGGAGCTGATTCTGCCAAATCGTGATCGGATCATACTCCGTCTTATAGCGCTCGATCTCCTCAGGAGAGCGGTACTTCTTGGCATTCGCGTCGGCAACAGAATGGCCGTAGTAGCGGTAGGTGGAGACCTCGAGAACCATCGGCTTGGACTCCTTGCGGGCACGCTCCATGGCGGCGCCAAGATTGGCACGCAGCTCGTAAAGATCGAAACCGCCGCAGGTCGCCCACTCGACGCAGAAGCCCTCGGCACGCTTGGCCAGGGAGCCATTCACGGCGGAGGAACGCTCGAGGCTGGTGCCCATGGAGTAGCCGTTGTTTTCGATCACATAGACGATGGGGAGATCCCAAAGCGCGGCCATGTTCAAGCACTCGCTGAAGACACCCTGGTTCACGGCACCGTCACCAAGGAAAGCGACTGCGCAGCCGTTGATCTTCTTGTACTTGATCGCGAAGGCAAGACCGAGGCCAAGCGGGGTCTGGCCGGCGACGATTCCATGGCCACCCCAGTAGTGCTTGTCGGGTGCAAAGAAGTGCATCGATCCACCCTTGCCCTTGGAACAGCCGGTGCCTTTGCCGAAGAGCTCGGCCATGCACTCGTTCATCCCCATGCCGACTGCCAAAGCGTGGCCGTGGTCGCGGTAGGCGGTGATGATCTCGTCGTGACCATTCATCAATGAAGCAGTGCCGACGGCAACCGACTCCTGGCCATTATAGAGGTGGAGGAAGCCCCCCATGATCCCCTGATTGTAATATTTCAGCGCCTGCTGCTCGAACCGACGGATGCGAAGCATCTCGCGGAGGAAGCCGACCTTCTGTGCAGGCTTGAGGGAGGCGTTGAAGGGGGACTTGGAGAAATCGAGGGATGCCACCTTGGCGGGTGCAGCAATCCCAGTGGTGGAGGCAGCAGCCTTGCCCTTGGATGCAGCGGCCTTCTTGGGGGCAGCCTTCGGAGCCAAAACCTTAGAGGGAGCCTTTTTAACAGGTTTGGCAGCAGCTTGTGCCGGTTTCGGGGTCGCTTTTTTGGTGGCAACCTTGGGGGCTGCGGGACGGGCCACCTTTTTAGCGGCGGTCTTTTTGGATTTCGAAGGTAGGGAAAGCGTGCGTGCCATGGGCTTTTCCATCCACTGGTGAGAGGACGGCAAGCGGAAACTATCCCGAAATCGGCCTCGGGCGGCAAGCCAGAAGCAATCAACGAGAAGAGATAATATGGAACTCAGGAATGCAGGAACTGCATGCAATCAAAAACCCTTGAATGGCAGAAAAGAGGCCCCACCCGCTTACCGAGTGAGGCCTGTATTCTCGGAATTGCTCAGGTCTTATCCTGAGTTCCTGAGTTCCAAATAATACCTGCAGTTACTTCTTGCTACTTTTTCCCAAGGGCGTCGGCCTCGAGGGCGGCCTTCACCGCCTCCTCGATCTCGGCGTAGAGCGCGGTGTCGGTCTTGAGCAGATCCTTCGCGGCATCGCGACCTTGGGCGATGTTGTTCCCCTTATAGCCCATCCAGGAACCGCGCTTCTCGATGATGTTCTTCTCGAGCGCAAGATCCAGCAAGGAGCCGGTAGAGGAGATCCCCTCATTGTACATGATGTCGAACTCAGCCTCGGTGAAGGGAGGAGCGACCTTGTTCTTAACCACCTTCACGCGGGTGCGGTTGCCGGTGACGGTACCGTCGGTCTGCTTGATCGCGCCGATGCGTCGGATATCGCAACGGACGCTGGCGTAGAACTTGAGAGCCTTACCGCCCGGGGTGGTCTCGGGATTGCCGAACATGACGCCGATCTTCTCGCGGATCTGGTTGGTGAAGATGCAGCAGCAGTCGGCCTTGGAAATGAAGGCAGTGAGCTTCCTCATGGCGGCGCTCATGAGGCGGGCCTGGGCACCGACGACGGAGTCGCCGATCTCGCCCTCGAGCTCGGACTTGGTGACGAGTGCTGCCACGGAATCGAGGACGACCACGTCGACGGCATTGGAACGAACGAGGGTCTCGCAGATGCGGAGGGCCTCTTCACCGGAGCTGGGCTGGGAGACACGGAGCTCCTCGAGAGTCACGCCAAGCTTGCGGGCATAGGCAGGATCGAGTGCGTGCTCGCCGTCGATGAATGCAGCGACGCCGCCACGCTTCTGGGCCT
>CAIKYN010000400.1 GCA_903831635.1 uncultured Spartobacteria bacterium | reverse complement strand
CTGGCAATTACAGGATGCAAAGAATCAGCTGAGCGAGGTGGTAAACCGAGCTCTGACGGAAGGTCCGCAGACGATCACGCGTCACGGGCATCCCACAGTAGTGGTCGTCGACTTCAAGGAGTTTGCCCGCCAATCTGGCCGGGAGAAGCTCTCCACAGTTTTGCAAGAATGCCCTGTGAAGGGATGGTCCATAAGTCGTGATAAGGATACGGGTCGTACGATCCGTTTCTCGTAAAAACTCATGGGCTATCTTCTGGATACGGATGTCCTGAGCGAGTCATCCAACACGCGGCCGGACAAGCGAGTAATCGCGTGGATGGATGAGCATGATCACGAAATCTATCTTTCCACGATTTCGCTGGGTGAAATCATCAAGGGGATCGAACTGCTCTCTACGGGGAAACGCCGCAAAGAGATCGAGGCGTGGTTTTCACGATTGGCGGAGTGGGCGGGGACGGGAGCCGGATCCAGGCTTTTGGCACCAAATGAGCAGGTAATGCGGACGTGGGGAAAACTCTGTGCGAGGCAAGAAATTCTGGGACGCCGACTTCCCGTGCTGGACAGCATTATTGCTGCAACTGCAATAGCCAACAATCTGACGCTTGTAACCAGGAATACCAGCGATCATCCGCAAGGAATCCCTATCCTGAATCCTTGGGATGAATAACTTTATTAGGACATAGCGATGGCCAAATCGCCCGTTCTTATTCTGATGCTTGGATTCCTAGTCCTCTTGGTAGGGCCGTTCCTGCTTCCCCCGACAGCTTGGCTGCCGGTGACGGCTTGCTATTGGATCTATGAATTTCTGGTGACGCTACTTGTGGTGTTGACGACATTTTTGGCTCTGCGTAAGCAGAAATCGTCTAAAGGATCATCTTCGCCGGAGGATACAGCTTCTCCCGGAGTGAGCATTCTTATCGCGGCGCACAATGAGGCCTCATGTATCCTGAAAACTCTTGAGAGTATCACTCATCTGGAGGAGGTGGAGTACGAGGTGATTATTGCGAGTGACGGATCGACTGACGGTATGAATGAGCTCTTGGAGCATCGACACGATATTACGCTCCTCAAGCTCCCGAAGGTCGGAAAGGCTGCAGCGTTGAATGCCGCACTTGAAATCGCCCGCCACGAGATCGTGGTGACTCTGGATGCTGATACGCGTCTGGAGCCATTTTCGGTAGCACGGTTGATTGAGGCATTCCGTGAGCCGGAGGTTCAGGCTGTCGGAGGCTGGGTCTTTGTCCGTAATCACGGCTCATCGTGGCTCACGCGCTGGCAGTTTTTGGAATATATCCGGAACTTACTCTGGCGGAATGGTCTAGCACATCTTGGAGTCCTGCTTCAGGTCTCGGGAGCCTTCGGGGCCTTCCGGCGGGAAACTCTGCAACGGCTGGGAGGATTCGATCCTTCAAGCCTCACGGAAGATTACGAAATCATCTACAGGATCCACCGTGATTTCCGCAGCCGTGGCGAGGACTACCGGGTTCTCACAAGGAGCGATGCGATCGCCTATACCGAGGCGCCCGAGGGGTTTCGCGATTTCATTGCCCAGAGAACACGTTGGTTCGCCGGCTTTATCAGGACTCTTTGGACATACCGGGGAATGATAGGCAATCCGGCCTTCGGTCGCCTGGGATTTCTCATGCTGCCGATCAAGACGCTCGATGCTCTCCTGCCCCTCTATGCAGTGCTGACGTGGTTTGCACTGGCGGCGGCCTTTATCCATCCGCAGTGGATGATGCTCGGTAATCGGACCAACCTTCTGCTGATCGGATCAGCTTTCCTCCTGAAATGGGTTGCCGACATGACGGTCTCTGCATTGGCCTGGCAGTGGCATCTGGAGCCAACAGGAGAAAAAGAGGGTGCCCGGCGTGAGATCCCATGGTTGGCGGTTGCGAGCGAAAGCTGGTTCTTTTCATGGTTTCGACAGATCGCCGTACTCGGCTCCTACGGGATGGCCTGTGCAAAGACGGCTAGCTGGAAGCAGCGTCGGTGGAATGCCCAGAGGGTGCCGGTCTCTTCTTTGGACCAAAGACCTAGTGCCTAAAAACGTCTACCCCGTTCTTTCCCTGTCAGAGCAGCGGACCAAGCGTGGCAATCAGGTTATGCCAGAGGCAGCGGGAGAGTGGCCACGCCTCCACAGCTTCCTTGGTGACGCGATGGGAATGAGCAAGGTAGTGCCGCTGG
>CAIKYN010000399.1 GCA_903831635.1 uncultured Spartobacteria bacterium | reverse complement strand
GTTCACTCATATGGCAAGCAACAACACCGAGGAGAAAAAAAAGCTCCCCCTGCCGCTGATCATTGGCGGCGTGCTTGTTGTGGGTGGATTGGCTGCTTTCTTTATCTTTCACAAGAGTGATGACGGAGGCTCTCCGGCACCGAAGAACGAGATCCATATGATCTCCATGCCACCGCCGCCACCCCCACCGCCGCCACCACCGCCTCCGAAGCAGGAACCTCCCCCACCTGATGCACCTAAGTTTCAGAAAGAAGAGGCTCCGACTGATGAAAAACCGCCTGACAAGGCTCCAGAGCCCGCCCCAGTTTCCACCAGCATTCAGGGCAATGACGCTTCTGGCCTCGCCTCGGGAGGCAGTGGTATGGGTGGAGGTTTTGGCGGAGGCGGAGGAGGTCACGGTAGCAAGTTCGGCTACTATGCCGGGCAGGTGAAGAGCCGTATCCTTGACGCACTCCGTGAGAATAGGAAAACCCGCAGTGCCGTGATGGATGTGCAGGTACGTGTCTGGCTCGATGAAAGCGGTCATGTCTCCAAGGTTTCCCTTTCCAAATCTACCGGCGATCCCAGTGTTGATGAGGCTCTCAAGTCAGAGGTTCTTACCCAAATCTCCATGAGCGAGCCCCCTCCTCAGGGTATGCCGATGCCGATTGTCATGCACTTCAGCGCCAAGCGTCCCGGCTAACTTTATCCCGACACCATTCACGACTTAATTCACATGATCCCAAATATCTCTATCACGATGACAAAGCTCCGGTTGCTTCCGGGATTTTTTCTATTGTTTGCTATGCCTGCCATCACAGCATACGGAGCCGATGCGCTCTTTGCCCCCGAACCCTCCCAGGTAAGTCAACCTAATGTCGGTGCCGAGACGGCGGCCCAAGCAGAGGCGGCGGCCGCAGCCTCCTCAGCTAGCACCCCTGCCATTGCAGCAAATCCTGATCCCTCGACTCTTCTGGCACAGAATCAGCCACCCTCTGTACTTCAACCCTCTTCTTCAGCCTCGGCTCCGGCAGCTTCTGATACCAATGCACCGACCCCGAAAAAGGATGCCCAGCCTCTAGCGCCGAAAACGCAGCCCTCCTCAGCCAAGACAATCCCGATCGATCAACCTCCAAACCTCGACCAACCCGCCGACAAGATGGCTGCCTCGGCACCTCCACCGACGGCACCGTCGGAGAATGTCACCCTAAACCTTATTAATCGCCTCGTTCAGCGCGGAATTCTTACCAAAGAGGATGCTGGAGATCTTATCCGTCAGGCCCAGGATGATGCCAAAAATGCAGCCGAACAGGCTCAGGCCACCCAGCAGGCATCTCAACAGGCCGCGGCCGCCCAGCAAATGGCTGTCGAGGCTGCCGCACCACCCTCCTCGGATGATCAGGTCAGTGTTTCCTATGTACCGGAGATCGTGAAGTCGGAGATGAAAGATGAGATCAAGCGCGACGTTCTTGCTGCGGCGCAGTCGGAGGGGTGGGCTACACCAAACTATCCTTCCTGGCTTAATAATTTTCGCCCCTTCATGGACTTCCGCTTCCGCTACGAGGGTGATTATTTCCCCTCGGGCAACGACACCAATATTTTCAGCACAATCAATTTCAATTCCATCAATACGGGGTCTCCTTACAACGTTTCTCAGATTCAGAGTGGTCAATCCCCCTACACAGCACCTCCCACTTACAATACATCTCAGGATCGCGAGAGAATGCGCATCAGATTCAGATTCGGTGCTGATATGAATCTGGGTGAAGGCTTCACTTCAGGATTCCGCATTGCCACTGGCCAGAACGGATCCCCAGTCTCGGAGAACCAATCTCTCGGCACCACAGGAACTTATGGTCAGCAAGGTGGTAACTTTAGTGACTACTCCATATGGCTTGACCGGGCATTCCTGAAGTATGAATTGGGAGACAATCCCAACAAAATGGCAGCTTTGGAATTCGGCCGTTTTGATAATCCTTTTTTCACGCCAACCACGATCATGTGGGCTAATGATATCGGTTTTGATGGCATCGCGGCGCAGGGACGGTATGAGCTCTTCAAGGGATTTACACCTTTCGTTAGTGGAGGAATCTTTCCTGTCTTCAACAGCGATTTGAATTTCGCTTCAACCCAGCAACCCAAGGTGGCGAGCTATGATAAATATCTCTATGCGGCCCAAGGCGGTATTGATTGGAAAATCACCAAGGATTTGGCCTTCAAGGGATCGGCAGGTTATTACTATTTCCAAAATGTCCAGGGACAGGTTTCCGCTCCCGGTGTGGCCTACGGTGCCAGTGACCAGTTCAATACCGATAACAGTCGCCCCTCCTTTGCCCAGAAGGGTAATACCTATATCGAGATTCGCGACATTCAAGCCACAGCTGATAACGGCTACGGAACTCAGAACCAGTACCAGTATTTCGGACTTGCTACCCCATTCCAGATTCTTTCT
>CAIKYN010000398.1 GCA_903831635.1 uncultured Spartobacteria bacterium | reverse complement strand
GTGATCCGAGAGGCGCTGCGTCAGAGCATGCCAGCCTATATTGCGATCTCGGAACTCTCCGGTTACTCACCCTTGGTAGGCACTCCCGTCACAGGCAAGCCGTTGGCTGAAATCAAGCGCCAGCAAAGCGTCCCTGAGGAACTCGAGGCAGCCGTTGCTTCCATCGTCTCGCGACTTGAAAAGGCCAAAAATCCCGTCGCGTTGGTCACCAACCTCACCGCTCGTTACGGGGTGAAGGATCTTGCACTAGAGATCGTCAAGAAGGCGAACCTACCAACAGCCATCACCTCCTACGACAAGGGAACGATGGACGAATCCCTGCCTCAATTCATCGGACTTTATAACGGCAATTTTTCCGTTCCCTCCTCTGTCAAAGAAACGGTCGAGGGAGCAGATGTCGTCCTTGATATCGGAGGCATGATCCCAACGGAACTAAACACCGGCCTCTGGTCTGAAAATCTCGACACCTCGCGTCTGCTTTCTATTCACGACAACTGGGTGCGACTTGGCACCAAGGTTTTCATGAATGTCGCTATTGACGATCTGCTCAAGGGGCTCCTGGCGAGGGTTCCCAGCCGCAATGAGACGATCGCAACTTATAAGGATCTTTTACCACTCAAAGGAAACGGATCGGACACGCTCTCATCCGCTGCCTTCTATCCCCGCCTCCAACGCAGCTTAAAGTCGGGCGACACTCTGGTCATCGAAACCGGTACCTGCATGTTTCACCTCAACGGCATGATTCTGCCGAAGGGTGTCGGAGCAGAGGAATCCGGTCTCTGGGGATCAATTGGCTGGGCCACTCCAGCCACCCTGGGTGTTTCCATGGCCAAAAAAACCGGTCGCACTTGGATGGTTACAGGCGATGGCTCCCATCAACTCACCCTCAACGAGCTTGGCGTGATGGGCCGCTACGGTGTCAAACCCGTGATTTTTGTTCTCAACAACGATATCTTCGGCGTCGAAGATGTACTGAGTGAACGGGGTCATGTTTATGATGATTTAGCAAAGCTGAACTACCATCTCCTTCCCGAGGCTTTCGGCTGCAAGGGATGGCTCGCAGCAAAAGTCGGAACTGTTGCAGAACTGGAAGATATTTTCGAAAAGATCGATAGGCACGACGGTGCTGCCTACATTCAGGTTCTCATTCCAGAGTCCGAAAGCCAGCCGATCTCTGAGATTGATATTGATAGGGATTACAAACTTAAGATTCCTCCGATCGGCTAAGAGAAAGCTTACCATGGCCGCACTCGCCTGTTGACCGGGAAGGAGTGCGGCCTATTCTATCTCTAAATGCGGGGGAGCCGGCTGGCTGAGAGGTCTGGAAATATCAGACGACCCTTTGAACCTGACACAGGTCAGGGAGAAGACTCAGGCCACGCCGTGAACCCCACGCGTGGCCCTTTCATTGCCTTTATCTCCCAACTTTTCACCTTTCACGTTCTAACTTTTTAACCTCTCCCATCACCATGATCTCCACAAAATCTGTAATCGAACCCCAGAGCACCGACGCCCTCCCCGCCAGCACCCGCGTCTATGTGGAGGGAACTCTCCACCCCGAAGTGAGCGTCCCGATGCGCGAGATTGAGCTCTCACCGACCAAGAACTTCTCCGGTGAGTTGGAACCGAATGCTTCTGTTCGCGTCTATGACTGCAGTGGTCCCTGGGGGGATCCTGCTTTCGATGGCGATTCCTCGGAGGGTCTCCCAGCACTCCGTCAAAGCTGGATCCAGAAACGCGGTGATGTTGCCTCCTACGAGGGCCGCGAAGTCCAACCGATGGACAACGGCTACCTCTCAGGCAAGCATGCCGAGTTCGCCAGCAACGCCGAGCGAAACCGCCTGATAGAATTTCCGGGGCTCAAGGGAAACAAACGTCAGCCTCTCCGCGCTTCGGCCGGTCATCCCGTGACCCAGCTCTGGTATGCGCGTCAGGGAATCATCACCCCGGAGATGGAGTTTATTGCCATCCGCGAGAACATGGGTCGGGCGCAACAGACCAAACTTGCTGAACTCGACAAGGACATCGTCCGCAACGAACTCGATAAGCAGCACGCCGGATCGGGACAGCGTCCAGAGAGCCCCTACACCCCTTCGATCTTCGGCCGCTTCCCACAGCGCATCCCGGCGGAGATCACGGGAGAATTCGTCCGCTCCGAGGTCGCCGCAGGCCGTGCGATCATTCCCGCGAACATCAATCACCCCGAGCTGGAGCCGATGATCATCGGCCGCAACTTCCTGGTGAAGATCAATGCCAACATCGGCAACAGCGCCGTCGCCTCCTCCATCGAGGAAGAGGTCGAGAAGATGCGCTGGGCGACCAAGTGGGGTGCCGACACCGTGATGGATCTCTCTACCGGCAAGAACATCCACGCCACCCGCGAGTGGATCCTGCGCAACTCCCCCGTCCCGATCGGCACCGTCCCGATCTACCAGGCGCTCGAGAAGGTGAACGGCAAGGCCGAGGACCTCACCTGGGAGATCTTCCGCGATACACTCATCGAGCAGGCCGAGCAGGGAGTCGATTACTTCACGATCCACGCCGGCGTCCTTCTCCGCTTCGTGCCTCTCACCGCCAAGCGCATGACCGGCATCGTGAGCCGTGGCGGATCGATCATGGCGAAGTGGTGCCTTGCCCATCACAAGGAAAACTTCCTCTATACCCACTGGGATGACATCTGCGACATCATGGCTGCCTACGACGTCAGCTTCTCGATCGGCGACGGCCTCCGTCCCGGTTCCGTGGCTGATGCCAACGACGAGGCCCAGTTCGGCGAACTCAAGGTGCAGGGTGAACTCACCGAGCGCGCCTGGGCCAAGGGAGTCCAAGTCATGAACGAGGGTCCCGGCCACGTCCCGATGCACATGATCGAGGAGAACATGGCCAAGCAGCTCGAGTGGTGCCACGAGGCCCCCTTCTACACGCTCGGCCCCCTCACCACCGACATCGCCCCCGGCTACGACCACATCACCAGCGGCATCGGTGCCGCCATGATCGGCTGGTATGGCTGCGCCATGCTCTGCTACGTCACGCCGAAGGAACACCTCGGCCTGCCGAACAAGAAGGATGTGAAGGATGGCGTCATCACCTACAAGATCGCCGCACACGCCGCCGACCTCGCCAAGGGACACCCCGGAGCCCAGTACCGCGACAACGCCCTCTCCAAGGCCCGCTTCGAGTTTCGCTGGGAGGATCAGTTCAACCTCGGCCTCGACCCCGTCACTGCGCGTGAATTCCACGACGAGACCCTCCCGCAGGAAGGGGCCAAGTCAGCCCACTTCTGCTCGATGTGTGGCCCCCACTTCTGCTCGATGAAGATTTCGGAGGATGTCCGTAAATACGCCGCCGCCCAAAACCTCTCCGAGGAAGATGCCCTAAAAAAGGGCATGGAGGAGAAATCCAAAGAGTTCGCCGAACAAGGCGCAGAGCTCTACACGAAGGCATAGCTCATTCATCATCACGAACTGATTTTGGCCTAGCTGCCTATTAGTCAGTTATTCGTTATATGGATGATATCCCTGACGGCCCAAAAAAGGGCGACATCCGAGCAGATGGCAGGGTCTTTGTCGGCTACAGAGTTAAGGCAAAAGGCGGGAAAAAGTATGAGATATGGCTTAGCCAGGAGGCTTTAGAAAATCGCAAAGCGAGCATTCGCGCTCGCAAGAAAAAATGGCGAAAGGAAAATCCAGAAAAACTCCGAGAGCAAAAAAGACGGGAACTAGAAAACTTCAAACTTAAATATCCAGAACGATTTAAAGATAGAAAAAGAAAGGAACGCCAAAGCCAGCGTAAGAAAAATCCTCAGAAGTTTAGAGACGAGATCAAGAGGTACAAGAAAGAGAATGTTCACATAAAAAACAACCAGGATATGCGTAGAAAGACCCGAGTCATTAATGGGTCTTTAATGCTGCACGCCGATCAAAATAAAATGATGGAAGTTATTTATGATTGCCGAACACGCATATCTAGATGCCTTGGAATTACATTCCACGTTGATCATATCATTCCAATTTCTCGTGGAGGATTTCACATCCCATCCAACCTTCAGATTCTTCCCCAAGTAATTAACTTAAGGAAGAATGCCAAACTTCCCGAAGAATTCCCTATTTAAAGGGTCTTTGACGTTTTGATGCCATGCTAGGCGCGCGAGCGAAGCTGTAGAAAAGGCGCGTAGGAGCGCGGCTTAGTCATTCGAGGCGCAGGCCGAGAAGTCTAAGGATCAGCAGGTCCGAAGATGCCTGATAGGGGAAGATCGGCAGACAAATCTACGCCGACCGAGCAGCAACAACGCGCGGCGCAAAAATCCCAAGCCTTCGTTATCCCCGTTTGCGGGATAACATTATCTCATTACCTTCCGTATCCTGACACATCGCAAGGTGCGGCGGCTCCCCATTCTCCGGCTGAGGCTCCCTGAGTAACTGGCCACCCGCGGCAACGATCTCAGCCGCCCCGGCAATCACATCGGCCACCTGAAAGCTCATACCGGTCCAGGTTCGCTTCCCCTCGCCCCCGCCATGGATACCGATGATCCTTAACTCTACGATCTTGTCTTTTGGTTGCAGCACACAAACAATTCTTCCTGTGCCGTTTCCCCTCCTAGCCACCATGTCCCTGGAGCAGTCGCTCTGCTTCTCTCTTTCGCCATTAGCGTTAATGGCTTTATGCGTGCTTCCAATGATGCTTCTCGCTCTCGTTGGACTCCATCTCTTCAGAAAAGCCGTCCCTCTTCGCTTTCTTAAACAGAGTCATGACGTCACAGGGCCTTTTTTCAGCACTCTTGGAACTGTCTATGGGATTTTTCTGGCCTTTGTCTTCACC
>CAIKYN010000397.1 GCA_903831635.1 uncultured Spartobacteria bacterium | reverse complement strand
TGACGATATCGGCTTCGGCTCCCAGTGAGGGAACGGCTTCGGTGAGGATGACTTCGGAAGTGGCCATAGAGAAAATCCCGGTTGGTTTTGCAGCGGGAGGGAAGAAACTATCGGGAAAAGCACATGTGTCAATGAAGAAGAGCTGTCCTTTTTTTGATTCGGATCAGCCCTTGATCCTATTCCAATACTCCTGACTTTGGCGCTGAGCCTCCCGTATTTCCCCGTCCGTCATGCGTCTTGCCAGCGCGTCCCTGTTTTGGCGGGCGTCATCATTGCCGGAAGCCGACGCGAGATTGTACCAGAGGTAGGCCTTGGGCAGATCGGTTCCGACTCCTTCGGCGAGCCTGTAGCATTCTCCCAATTCATACTGGGCACTCGCATTTCCATCCTTTGCTGACTTGGAAAACCAAGTGAAAGCGATGAACTCGTTCTTGGGGACTCCAAGGCCGCGCGCGTAGCAGATACCCAGGCGGTATTCCCCCTCTGGATCGCCTTGCAAGGCGGCTTTTCTGTACCACTCCGCAGCCGTTTCGTCGTTTGGGGCAATCTTCCATGTCCCCTTGGAGTAAGTTTCCCCCATTTTAATCTGGTTTGCCGGATCCGTGGGATCCTTCTTTTCCTGTGAGGCACACCCGCAGAGCAGCATCAGAGCCACTAGCGCGAAAGGCATCTGGGGAATGAATTTTCGGAACGATCCAGTCATAGGGTCATTTAGATTCGGAGAATCGCAAATGTATATGGAAAATTCTGTTTTTCCTCCCATCATAAAAGAATTTTCCCCCAAAGGGGAGAAGATGAGTGAAATGGTGGAGGCGAGGGGAGTCGAAAATTTCCCAATCATAGAGAAAAAGGGCTGGTTGTTTTCACAATGCGCTCAAGGTGCATAATTCAGACCCTGAAACTATGCCAAGGGGGGCTTTGGGATCTAGTTTTGATCCTCGTTCGCTTGTTCCGTTCATGCGTTGAAAATTTCCATGAGATTGGGAAGGTCTCGGAAAAATCGCAAATCACCATGACTCATTCACCACTAGTTTCTATTACCATACTCGTTCCTTGATTGTCTCAATCGTCTCCCTTGGATTGAACCTCTGGAGATACTTGGAGGTTGTAGCAATATTTGTATGCCCCAACGAGATCTGGATGTGCTGGAGACCGATTCCCTCGTTGAGAAGTTCATGAGCATAGGTGTGGCGTACTTGATGAGGCGTGACTCGCTTCTCAACTCCTGCTTTAGCGGCAAGCCGCTTGAGAAGGTTCCGCACATAGACGGTCTGGATCGGCTGTCCGTGGTTCTGTTTGGAAATTCCGCAGAAGATCGGAGGGTTGCCCACGCCGTTGATACCAAGTTCCTTTCTCTTGATCATCCAAAGGTCGAGATTCATGCGGGTCTGTGAGTCCAGACCAACAATCCTCATTTTGTTACCCTTCCCAATGACCCTAAGTGTTCCTTCGTTTGTGCTGTAATCGCTGGATCTGATACCCAGAACCTCGCTTACCCTAAGTCCACAACGATACAGGACGATAATGAGAACCTTGTTTCGAAGACCAGAGGCTCCCATGTTGCATTGATTGGTTAGAGCCATCACCTCGTCCTTTGAAAGGGTATCGATGTGGAATTTCCGTCCCTTGGTGGTTTGCTGGTGGGAGAGGTGGGTCTTTTTCATGGATAGTATCGCTTTTACTTAAAAGCGATACTATAATGACTACTTTTTAAGGATGTGCAATGCCTTTTTAGAAAAACAATACTATTTATGGTTTTGTCCTCACTGAACAAACCCTGACTCTCTTTTTAAAGACTTTAAAAAATAGTGCGCAAAGGATTCGATGACTGGAGGATTGTCGTTTATTGGATCGAACTGTTTCCCAAAGTTCTTGGGCGTTGGGTCGTATTGCTGACCAATTTTCAAACGCTTGGGCTTCTTTGGTTTGGGCTTCTTCTTCATCTTTGGGATGATATTTTCATACGACCCGTAGCCGATGACTTCGTTTACATTTTCTCTTTTTGAACTCATAACCAGATACTTACCCCAGCACTGATTAGGATCGTGATCCTGATTGAACCTCGTCTAGTGTGAGATTTTCGTAGGCAGCATCGGTGAATACCACCCCATGATTCGATACTGCAACTTTGCTGATATGCAGTTTTATTACGACAGAAGTGAATGGATGAAGATCATCTGATTTACAGTTGGCTCACTACATCTCCGAGTTTGTTCGCTCTTCTCGGTTGCTAAAGAGTTCAAAGGAACATCCTCCAACGACATTTATCATGGAAAGGAATTCAACTACATCCAGGCAACTCTTTCCTCTCTCAAGTCTGGCGATGAAGAGTTGATGTTTCCGCAGCATTTCACCTAGTTGATCTTGAGTGCGGCTCAACGACCGACTTGCTTCTCAAAGCAATACCGAAATGCCGTAGACTCTTCTCTGTATATGGAATTCTTCAAAATCGTGATCTTTTCATCTCAGGGCATTGCGCAAGATATAAAAAATCTGTGTACATATATTGTTGACACTTGAATGCCACTAACAGACAAATGTAGACAAGATGAAGAGTTTTACCGTTCTGCTGCTTGCATTCATATCTATTGCGGGCTTTCAAAAAGCTACTGCTGATACCCTCACCAATGGGTTAGTTGCGTATTATCCGTTTTGTGGTGATTTTAAAGATTACAGCACCAACAGAAATAATCTGACGAATTTAACAGCTGGTATTACTCTAGGCACAGATCGATTTGGGGGCACGAATAGCTCTTTGCATATAAGCAGCTCATCCGATTCAGCAAACTCCATTAACCCAATCGGGATATCTGGCACAAATTATAGATCCGCTTCGTTTTGGCTAAAACTCGATAACAACAATATTAATAATAACAACTCTCTACTGTTTTCTTTTGGAAATATAAATAGTATTGGCAGTTATTTTGGTGTAGTAGCCAATCACAACGCAGGCGGAGATCTCTGCATTTGGGGAAGTTATGCGGATCTTAGATTAGATGGCTTAGGGTTTCCTTTTGCTAATAACTGGCATCAAGTAATCATTACATATAATGGATCCATTAAAGCTTCTAAAGTATATATTGATGGCACCTTATTTACAACTGCATTACCAGATTCTCTTAACCAAACAAATGTATATAAAACGGCAAACACCCAAATTTATATAGGTTATAATCCGAATAATCCCGCTGGAGGAGGAAAGGAAGGAGCAAGCATTTCAGATCTTCGTATCTATAATAGGGCACTTTCTACTTCGGAGGTAACTCAACTTTATGGACAAGAAAGAACTATGCCTGTGCTGGTTTACACCCTAAAAGCTACAAGAAATCTAGCAACAAATTCGACGCTGCAAATATCCACTAATACAGGCTTCTTCTTAGCAAATCAGTATAACAATTCATCTTCATTCATTTGGTTGGGAGGGGCAAGTAATTCACCAACCTACAGCGTTGAAAATCATTCTGACATTGATTTTCATCCGACATCACGCTCGATAGGTGGCACTGCACTCTTCAGTTTGGCTGTTACTAATGGACTGTTTCCAAATCTTGAAAAAGATTTCATTTGGATTTCTGGGACAAACTCCCTGAATACTTTTAATAGCAATCATTTGGGCATTGCTCCTGCATCTATGAATGGCATTTTAAATACATTGACGCTACAAGGTGGAACTACGATTCAATCCATCAACGCCACTCTTACCTTGGATAAAACGAATACCCTTATTGCCATTACCAACAATGAAGGAGTGAGCGACACACTCGCACGGTTGACCAATGCCTTGAATCTGAAAGGCTTTTCTCCAATCCAATAGATTTTAATTTCCATTCAGACCTATCCTCTTCAAAAGGTTATAGGTCTGTTTGTGCTTTGTTTAGAAGAATTCCCTAATCAGTACCCAAGAACATCTCATGGTTTGGTACTTCTTTTTCTCCCATAGCTATTCCCAAGCCATAGATAGGGCTAGAGTGAGCTTTTAGGTTTAACCCCATAAAGCCCCCAAGACGCTATCCTCTATAATTTTTGACAGTCTGATTGGGATCACCTCACCGTAATAAGAACTAAGTAGCGTTATTCAGACACTTAACAGTGTATAATTGGGTTTTTTTAGAAATTTTCCTAAAGAAATTTCCAATTTATTAGTAGATTATACCCATGTTTGGGAAAATTTCATGGTTTTTTTAGGGCAGGGAATCAGCTAAAAATCTCTAAAAGCGTCAAAGGACGAGACTTTGGATTGTAGTATGTAATCTTTGTCGCACCGACCATTCCTTCTGCTTTCAAAAATCTCTCAAGGGCACCTTCAATACAATTTGCATCCTTCTCGCCGCAGAAAAGACCATCGTGAGCTGGGATCATGTTGTACTGCTGGTTCTTCAAGATGAATGAGCGTATCAGATTTGCCTCCATCTGTTGAGTAACCAACTGAATGGTTCCAAAGTTCTTCAATCCTTCGACATGATCCATGATGTCTGGAAAGTCCTTCTTGAGAAGCTGTCTAATCTTCAAGGAGTTCTCGGATTGCTCTCCATCACTAATGGCAACCATGAAGAGTACCTTTACGGTGGATCTATTTGCTTTCAGTCGCATTGCCTTTTGGAGGCAGGAAGCGAAGTCATTTTTGATCCACTCGTTCCATTTGGGGTTCTGGATCTTCTTATTGAGAAGTTGTTGAACCATTCCAGAAACATCAACATTCACCAACCAACCACGATCCCCATAGGTGACATCCTTTCTCGGAGTTTTCTTGTAGGAGATGATGGTGGAATAGGCTCTCCTGTTTTCGCCAATGGTGATGTTGGCAATCTTCAGATCCAGCCGTGTTTTAAGAGCCTTGGAAGCAGCTGAACGAGCATTTGAGATGAAGAGGGCATCATGTCTCTTCTTCAGAAGTCGGGTGTACTCAGTGCTTAAATCGCTCTTGTCCTTGGAGGTCTTCACAAACTTCTCGTAAATTCTCTTCTGGAGAAGAACTGAGAATTTCTTGTGCTTCTTGTCGTAGTTCTGATCCGAAAGTCTGAATGACTTGGTGAATCCATCCTTGTCGTTCTTGTAGCTGGAGTTCTCTTCGATCCATTTGCGTTTCAGAAGGTCGTTGAGGTGCTTGCGATAGAACTTCCCATAGAGCTTCTGGAAGATCGTGGAGGGGATGTTGATCCATAGTCCGTTGGTTTTCTTCTTCTTGGTATGTCCGTAGAGGTAGGAATAGAAAATAAGGGATTGCCAATGCATGAGTTTCAGTTCCCTTGCTTTCGCAAAAGTTGGAACGGTTACGCTGTAGTTGTATTTCCCCATTTTCATAGTGATAAAAAACTCCTTGGAAGTGAGAATGGGGAAAGACTCACGGTTGATTCCAAGGAGTGAAATTTTCTAAACCACAAGAATCCCCATTCTCACTCTTACTTATTCACAAGGGTAAAAAGGGAAGGGGAGAATTTGAAAAAATCTTTCCTGCATCAGAATGGTGGGAGAAGAACTTTAAAGTTCTTTTAAATCCTCAATTCCTTGTTCTTGTTATTCTTCATATCTTGTACCTTTTTATATAGGAATTGACTCATTCTCTCATCCTGAAAGTAGCTTTTCGGGGCATATTGGTTCGATCAGTTGGGCAATCCTTTCTTCGTATCCAACCGGAGGAAAAACCGAGAACCACTGGGAGGCTGTGGCTGGTATCACGTTGTTTTTATAGTTGCTGGTAATCATTCGGCTTGAGTTTCCCATCTCGGCTGCAAGGAGATCGGTTTTCTGTTCCAGTTGGATGATCCGATAAGAGGCATAGCTGTGACGAAAGCCGTTGCTGATGCGCCTGATTCCTGCCTTGAGATGTAATTTTTTGAGCGCCTTGATGGAAGCATGGGTTTGCCTCCAGATAGCTCCCTCTAGTTCGTTAAAGGGGCGTAACCATCGCTTTGTGGGTTCATGAATGGGAATCTTCCTTGCAGGGTTTGTACGAACTTTCTGAGGGATGATTTCCAGAATGCCTGTTTCCCAGTTGAAGGCAGTCCAACCGAGTTTATTCCATTTTACCCCCTCACCATGTGCTTCAGTGGGTCTCAAACCCTGAAATGCACCTAGAACAATCAATGGGATTAGATCCACGTCATGCTCCATGGCACAGAGGAGGAGTTTTTTTAGTTCCTCAGGTGTGTAGATCTCCACTTCTTCCTTGGGATCGGGTTTTGGTCTTCTTACTCGCTGGAATTCCGTCTTACCCACGGAATCTGGAATTGCCCGAAGGACATCCCTTGAAAAATTGGCAAGTCCGCAGAGAGATCCTAGAACCCCTTTCTTGGTGGAGGCTTTCCATGGCTTCTTTGTCTTGGGATCGACGCACTGGTGAAGCCAATCCGAGATTTCAAGAGCCATGACCTCATGAATCGTCCGTGAACCGAAGCGGCTGTTAAACCTTCGCAGATGCTTCTCTAGCGTCTTAATCTGCATTGGAGAGTTGTTGTTGTGCCTCTGGTCTTCTAGGAGCTTTTTAGAGCATTCCGAGACCGTTCTAGGCTCAAACTGCTTGGTAGAGTGGTGGTCAAGGTAGAATCGCACCGTATCCCGAAGCGTTACTCCCTCGGTCTTTTGAGCAAGTAGGTACTCCAGATGTTCATAAGTTCTATAGTCGAGTTGGAGTTCATGGATTGACCTTGCTTCCCTCGGATCATTGTCAAGCTTGTGAAACTCATTCTGAAGATACTTCACTGCCTTCTCAAAAGTACTGAAAGAGCTTCTGCGAGCAATGCCATGGATGCGGAAATAAGTCCCAAACTTCCCGCCCTTCCACTTTTTGACCCGACCTGTGCGGCTGTTCACCTTCACCAGATAGGGGAACCGAATCCCTTTTGGAGCAGTGGGAGTTTCTTGGGACTCCGTATGCACTTTTATGCACGGATTGCCCGATTCTTGGGGTGTTGTTTGAAATCCCTTCGCAGCCTTCCGAATTTCAGAACCTCTTGATATTTCCCCACTTGGGGGGAATTTTCTGAAACCTTTGGAGGTGGAGGCGAGGGGAGTCGAACCCCTGTCCCCGGAACTTATCAGGCATCCGTCCACATGCTTGACCGCACTTAGGTTTTAGGAGGTCGGCCACGGTGCGGCGCGCTGCTTTCCTCCGATCGTCCACGAAATCGATTCACTCCCCGGCGCGGTCGATCCGCCAAGGGGCCATCCTGCTGGCGTCGCCTTCACACATAGCAGGCGTCTGTGTGTCAGCGTCGCGGCGTTAGGCCGCGAGAGCTAGATCTTCGTAATCTGCGTTTATTTTTTGTGACTCGATTTTTAACGAGGCCAACGAATCATCCTCGGCATGCAGAATGCGTAATGAGCTTCGAGTCGAAACCAGTACGCCCCC